>NZ_CACA01000341.1:0-20179 GCF_000180455.1 Kamptonema sp. PCC 6506 | reverse complement strand
TCTTCTTAGCTTATACTTTCTAGATAATACTGCGAAAAAGTGCTTAAATAATGACTGACTTAAATAAAAACACAGCTTCTGAATTAGACCTGGCTATCGTGGATTATGTAACAGCATTGAATGAGTTTGAGCAAGAAGCACCCAAATCAGAGGGAAAAACTCTGAACCTCCTATTAGCTCGCGATGCCGTCGCCGTAGCTTTAAACTCACTAACTCAGTCTTCGGCGACAACTATAGCTAGTTTACTTCAATTAGATGAGCGGTTAAAAACACAAGCTGGTGCGATCGCAGAGGCGGGTAAATTAGAAGACTGGCGTAGTAGTTTGAACCCTCCAGAGTCATCCTGGTGGTGGTTTTTTCAACCCGCCAAGCAAGCACACTCCTGGGATCGTTTCGATGACCTCTGGAATGGGTTAAGCGTCGTCTGTATAACTACGTTTGCTGCCTATATGACAAGTTTGATACCCAAATTTGCTGTGGGCGGGTTCAGCGTGCTGGAATCATTTGGTATCATTGGCCCTAGCGGTTTGATGGCCTTGGCTTTGTCGAGTTTGCAAGGCGGAGGAGGAGAGAAAGTCATTAAGAATATGATGAATAAAGCGAGGATTCCCTCCCATTTACAGAGCGAAGTTACCTTGGGAATTTCGGCTACCCTATTGCTAGGTGCGATCGTTGCTCAAGCCAATTTACCTAAAATTGCTGACTCCTATTATCAGGAAGGACGCAAGTATTACGATCTAGGTCTATTAACAAAAGCAGAGGAGAAGTATAAACAAGCACTTAACCTCGATCCAGACGATGACAAAATTAGCCTTGGCTTGGGGGAAGTTTATGAATCTATAGGAAATTTGGAAGCAGCAGAAAAAACATACAAAGACTCATTAGAAGATGGGAATCCTTTAGCTTTTAACAATTTGGGGCGTGTCTATCGTCACCAAGGGAATTTAGTGACAGCAGAAGCATTTTTTCGGATGGGTTTGCAGCGTAGCAACGATGACTTCATCAAATTTCAACTCCACAGAAATCTCGGATGGGTTCTATTGGATCAAAAACAATATGACAAAGCTGCTTTGGAGTTAGAATCTGCGATCGCACTCGACAAAAAAATTAATAAGCGTCGAATAGGTGGCGGGATGGCGAATTGCCTGCTAGCAAAGGTACGAGAAATTCAGAAAAATAAACAAAGAGAGCAACGAGAATGGGAGCATTGCAAAAAATTTGCTCGTCCAGAAACCCTCAATGAGTATCAATGGCTAGTTGAAGCTGGGCGGAGAGATATTGCATCTACGGTTGATACTTCATCAGTAGTAGCTGGTGAGGAAACACCAGTAACTCCACCAGTAACTCCCAATATTACCTCCCCCTCTCCTAAGCCAAATACTACAAAACCCACTCCTTAAATTAAGTTGTTTAACAGTTAACAGTTAACCGTTAACCGTTAACCGTTAACAGCTAACTTTTGAAAACAGCTTTTAAGGCAAAATGTGGCAAAGCTAACATCCGCCGCCATCTCCAAGGTTCTTGATAAAGCCGATATAACCATTCCAAATGATTGTCACAGAAAAAGGCAGGAGCGCGGGTTTTAACTCCTGCCCAAATATCAAAGCTACCGCCGACTCCAACCCAAATGGCTTGGGGACACAGATGACGATTTTTGGCAATCCAAAACTCTTGACGAGGCACTCCTAAACCCACAAAAATGAGCTTTGGTTGTAACTCTTTGAGAGAAGTTTCTAACTCTGTTTCTTCTGTTTCCGAAAGATAGCCGTGCTGAGATGCGATCGCTAATCCATTGACTCGCTGTTGCCAACGCTCTGCTGCTGCGATCGCGACCCCTGGAGAACCCCCATAGAAAAATACAGGTTCATTGGAACCCATTTGTCCGACTTGACGCAGCAGTGATTCTGCTAACTCTATCCCCGGACATCGCTTGATGGTTTTGCCTTTGAGTCGCAAGTAGAGGACAACGCCTGCTCCATCGGGAATTACAAGTTCTGATGAAGCGATCGCTCTAGCTAGGTTTTGGTTGCGCTCTGCTAGCATTGCCATTTCAGCATTCAGCGTCACGACATGACTGCCGAGGCCCCGATGCGATCGCGACATCAACCAGCCTGGGTAATCGTCTAAAAGGTGAACGGGTTGCCCCAGCACTGGAAATTGTGGGAGCTCGTAATCCATAATTCTGTTTTCATCTATCCTACACACCTACTAGGTTAGGCTAGCCGATCGCGGCAATCAAGGCTAGAGGCCTATTAAAAATTAAAAATTAAAAATTAAAAATTAAATTTATTATTTTAATTTTGCATTGTGCGATCGCACTTTTTGGTAATTGGTATTTGGTAATTAGCGATCGCTCTCATTTAATTTTCGCGTACTAAAACTTAGAGCGCTACGCCAACCCCCTTTTAATTTTTCTCTCCCAACCCAGTTTTAATCATTCTGGATAAATTTAATTTTTAATTTTTTAACTTTTTAATTTTTAATTTTCCTCTTCTGCTTCTCTCTGCCACTGCTGCCAAAGCTCAAAAGCATTAAACCCCCTATACTGCAAGTAATTCAAGACCTTTCCCTTCGTTTTCGGGTCAACTTTACTCCAGTCATCGATCTTATATTTCCGCATTACCTTGGCTTTGAGTAGCTCGAGTTTTTCGTCCTCTGTGTTCTCTGTTTCAGGGTATTGTTGGGCCCAGACTTCTTCAAATAAATCCCCATCAATTCCTTTTTCTCTACACTTGCGCTTGACTACAGATTTACCATACTTACCGCTATACGATCTAATTAGGCTAGCAACCAAGCGTGAGTCAGACTGATAGCCAAGATTTTGAAGTTCAGCGATCGCATCGAGAATATCACCCGCCTCAAACCCCTTATCGTGCCCCTTTTTGTTAAGTTCAGAGACGCTGTAGTCCTTGCGACCCAACAGAAAATAGAAATAGTCCAGACAGTTCATCGGGCAGCCAATTTTTAGATTTTAGATTTTAATATTTTAGCTTGACAAAACTAAGGTTTGGGCGTATTACACGACCGCCCTAGCCGACCAGCAAGGATTCTAGATTTTAGATTTTAGATTGATTCTACTTCTGGAGCTTGACAGGGAAAGCGGAAAGGAAAGCCAAAGAAAAGTTTTCTTAATTTTCCTTCCCCTGACCCCGATCGCTTCCTCTTGTTTGAACAAACAGGGACTAAATTTGCCCTGCTGAGTTAGCCTGCGTGCAGATTTTTAGATTGGCAATTTTAGATTTACCTGCTTGGCTGGAAACTGTACCCACCGCAGGCAAATGCCGGCAGATCGGAGATTTTGGAGAGCCATTTTTCGATTTGTTCCACCGATTCGTCATCGAGGCGCAAAACTAAATAATCCAAAATCCCCAAGCCAAAATTTACTGTCGGCAAGGTAGCATAGCCGTCCCGAACGAGAGCAGCAAGACTGATATTTTTTCCCTTGTAAAGCAACTAAGACTTACGCACTCAGTCGGATAATCCACTCTAGGACAAGGCTTCCAGCCTTTGAGCCAGCGATCCGAACAATAATTTTTGTGTCAGTACGGAAGTCTTAGTAACATTAGCTAAACATAGAGGAACTAGGGACATAAAGTGTGGTTAGAGGAACAAGTGCGGGAGTAGATTTACAATCCCCTAGTCTTTATTCTTCTCCATCTTCTTCATCGCCCTCGTCATCACCTCCAATGTCAGTCAGGTCAGCATCAATCTGAATCAAGCGGATGTGCTTGTAGCCCAATTTGATCTCAAACTCGTCCCCTGGCTTTAAGCCCATCTCTTTCGTATAATTGGCCCCAATAACAATTGAGCCATTTTTGTGAACGCTTGCTCGATAACTAGCTTCTCGGCCGCGACCATCAGCTTTGCTTTTCTCTAGCTCAATACCTTTAGCAGCTAGTACAGAGTCGTAAAACTCTGCTAAGTTGATGCGAGTATCGCCGCCTTTGCTGACTGTGTAGTAGCCGCAGAGTTTGGCTAGTTCTCGGCGTGGTAAATCGCTGCCTTTGATTTTTTGAAGCAGAGCTTTTCCTGTTAAAGGTGCTGTAGCTGTTTCTACCATTGAGAATACCTCGTGAATTTAGGTTTACTACATTAATTAGAACACATTACACCTAATTTATTTCACATTCTTTCTGTGGGATAAAGTCTTATTTCCATTTTTCTGGGAATTTTCACGCCTTTTATTTACGTCTCGGTCTGCTGGTAAGGATGAATTTTATCTCTAATCCTTGCATCAAAAATCGAAAATGGTATAATCCCTTGGGACAAGTTTTAGGCGGAGCGAGCTATCCTGTACTTTTTCAAAAGCGTTTTGAGCATCCTGTTGTGCTACTGGCACGCGGTAAGATTGGGCCGAGAAGTGGTGCCGATCTTTGCGGTTGAGAGGGGATGGAAGAATAAGTAATACTACTAATTTGCTAAATTTGGTGGCAGCTAGAGGAAGTTGTCGCGTCTGGAGAGGGGAAGAAAAACTTAGCCTATGAATGTCACTGAGGATCGACTAATCAGTCTGATGCGTACTTAATCTAATTTGCTCCCAATTTAAGTAGGGAAATTTACTATCGGCGACCCAAAGGGGGAAAAGGGAAATGGGAAAGGGGAAATAAGTGCGCTCGTTCCGGCCGTGCCGGATAGCGATCTAAAAGGCGATAGAAGAATAATAGAGGCAGCGATCGCAGAAATGCTACTCCTATTAACCTGGAATATCTCAGCAAAAGAGAGGACAGCAGATTGGGTATTAACAATCCGATCGCCGCCTGAAAGTTACGACCCAGAGGATAATTATCTTTGCGGCGCTTAACTTTAAGGTAATAATTGACTACAGTGAAATTTTGATAAGTGGTGATTTGAGTGATTGGCAGTTTAGCAATTGGAGTCGCAGCAGGAGCTTCACTGCTGGCATTAGGCGGATTCGCCTTAGAGTTGCAGTACCGTCTGCGTCCCGGCAATAAATTAAACCTGATGCCGGGAGATTGGCACTTAAGCGTAGCAGAACCCGATCGCTACCTATTAGTGGGGGAAATGGAATTTCAGAACCTAACCGATCGTTTTGAAATCATGTTGCCAGAGGTTGAGGCACGGGTAAAACTCCTATCAGATGGCAGTTTAGACGGAGTTACCCACAAAACCAAAGTCATTCCTTGCCATAAAGAGACACCAGCAAGAGCAGATGACTACTGGTTTGGGTATATCGTTAAAGCTCGTAAGACTACAAAAGTTAAAGTATCAGTAGAAATTCACGGCGAGGATTTGAATCAATTGCAGTCAGCTTGGGTGCAAGTAAATTATGTCACCTACGGCCCCCAAGGGCGGATTCCAAAAGTCCGTCATGTAGTAGTACCACTGCAATTTCCAACTTCAGAGACAACTCCCAAAGCGAGAAATGTAGGTGTTGGCGATGTTTTTCCGATTCGTACCCATATATTGAGTCCAATTGATGACCCGGTAGAAGTTGTCAAACGCTATGCTCTTCCCTACGCACAAAAAGGCGATGTGGTGACAATTGGCGAGACTCCAGTGGCAATTATGCAGGGCCGATTTCGTCATCCCAGCGAAGTAAAACCGGGATGGGTAGCAAAACGGGTGTGTTTATTCTTCTTACCGACATCAAGTTTAGCGACAGCTTGCGGGATGCAGGCATTAGTTGATATTGTCGGGCCATTGCGAGTGTTGGCTGCATTTACAATTGGTGCGATCGCGAAAATCTTTGGCAAACCCGGAGTCTTTTACCAGCTAGCGGGGGAACAAGCACGACTGATCGACGACGTAACAGGTACGCTACCACCCTACGACCAGTTTATAGTCCTCGGCCCAGAAAATCCCCAGGAAGTAGTTGACCGCATTCAGCGAGAGACGGGAATGGCGAGTGCGATCGTAGACGCTAACGACTTGAAAGCAGTTAAAATATTAGCAGCAACTGTCGGTCTTTCCCCTGCCTTTTTAGAGCAAGCCTTGAAAAGCAACCCGGCGGGGAATGCTGACGAGCGAACGCCACTGGTTTTAATTCGACCCACCAGGGAAGAAGGGGCTAGGGGCTAGGGGCTAGGGGCTAGGGGCTAGGGGCTAGGGGCTAGGGGCTAGGGGCTAGGGGCTACGATGCTCCGATGCTCATGGCTAGGGGAAGAAGGGGAAAAAAGGGAAGAAGGGAATAGAAGGGAATAGAATGCTGGAATTCAGAACGTCCCTAACCGAAAATAGAAGCTTTTTGGCTGTGGTTACATCTCCTTGCCCCGTTGGGCGGTAAAATAAAATGCCGATTGTTCTTTTTAAGCCGTCAGCACCCCCACTGAAGTGAGGAGGCTTGATGCCTCTAAATTCGGTTAACTGACCACCTGAAGTCTTAATTGACTAAGTTTTTAAGGTCAAGATACCTAAATAAGCGTCGCTTAAGACTTGAACCGGGGAGTCTAATGTAGGGCTAAACTAGGTTTGCCTACATTTTTAGAAGCGGTTTTCACACTTACCAGATTTTTTTATGATTTCGAGTAATGACTTTCGACCAGGTGTTTCAATTGAGTGGAATAACGGGGTGTGGAAAGTGGTTGAATTCCTCCACGTTAAGCCCGGAAAAGGCTCAGCTTTTGTGCGGACGAAATTAAAAAACGTACAAACCGGAAACGTAGTAGAACAAACTTTCCGAGCTGGGGAGACTTTACCTCAAGCCAACCTGGAAAAGAGTTCTATGCAACATACCTATAAAGATGGCGATCAGTTTGTCTTTATGGATATGGAAACTTATGAAGAAACGACTCTGAGTGCTGCCCAGATTGGCGATCGCGTCAAGTACCTGACGGAAGGGATGGAGGTTAATATTCTCCGCTGGGGCGAACAAATTCTAGAGGTGGAACTGCCTAATGCGGTGGTCTTGGAAGTAATACAAGCAGATCCCGGTGTTAAAGGAGATACTGCTACTGGTGGCAGTAAACCTGCGATCGTCTCAACTGGGGCTCAGGTGATGGTGCCGCTATTTATTTCCGCAGGGGAACGGATTCGGATCGATACCCGCACCGATAGCTACCTTGGTCGCGAATAAAGGCTATGTCTAGATAGTTTTGAGTTTTGAGTTTTGAGTTTTGAATTAAAAGATTTACTTAAAACTCAGCACTCAAAATTCATCACTACAGAAAATGCCATTTTCAATTACCCAATTAACCCATTACCGATTAACTTGCTGTGCAACTAGACTTAAACCAGCTTTGCGAACTGCTGACGGTTTTAGACTCTACTGGCATTTCGGAGCTGAACTTAAAAAGTGCAGATTTTGAATTGACGGTGCGAAAAGGCTCTGCTCTCAGGGAACCAGGGGCTCCTTCCCTGGGTGATGCTGCCAATTCTGATGCGATCGCCAATCGCTCCGATATTGTGACTGATGGGGCTATTTCTGAGGCAGTTGCCCTGACGGGGGCATTGGTTGCTTCTGCACCCCTAAGTTCGGGGGTGAATGCTGATGCTAAAGGTATTCCTCAGACAGGTGCTAGTGCTGCTCGACCGATAGCGGTTCCCCCCCCAGCAGAACCTAAATGGGTGGAGGTGATCTCCCCAATGGTGGGAACTTTTTACCGGGCTCCTGGGCCTGATGAGCCGCCTTTCGTGCAGGTAGGCGATCGCGTCAGAGTTGGTCAAACAGTCTGTATCATTGAGGCAATGAAACTGATGAACGAAATTGAGACAGAAGTGTCCGGTTGCGTGGTGGAAATTTTGATTCAGAACGGCGAACCTCTGGAATACGGTCAGCCACTGATGCGGATTAATCCTGAGTAAGGATTACTGTATTGTTATAAACACTAAATGTTAGTATTTGGGGATCAGTTCTTTCAGGTGAGTTTGATGACATCATCCCAGCCTGTACCACAAGAAGTTGTGCAGCAAGTTGCTGAGTATTTCAGCATTCTCAGTGAACCGATGCGTTTGCGGATTTTAAACCTGCTTCGTGACGGTGAAAAGTGCGTTCAAGAGTTGGTGGAAGCAACCGAAACCAGTCAAGCCAATGTTTCTAAACATCTGAAACTTATGCTTCAGGCTGGTATTCTCACTCGTCGGAGTGAGGGAACTTCAGCCTACTATCGGGTGGCAGATGAATTGATTTTTGAGCTGTGCAATTTGGTATGCGATCGCCTCGCGGCGCGTATCGAACAGCAAGCCCGTCATTTTCGGGAATTTAGTTTAGCCAGCAAGCAGTAGGGGGAATTGGTAGATGCCTTGAGGCAATGGGCAATCTGCCATAGTTTTTCAGTATTTGCCAATTGCCAATTACCCATTACCGCAGGCTAACAATTACTGGAGAGCAAAGTCTTTCTCAAAGGTGGAGCGAGTGCTCGGCCAAGCCACCTCTAAGCCTTCACCACCTAAAATTTTTAACGGTTTTCCATCCACAGAAATCCAGACTTTGGCATTAGGTTGCAAACTGGTAGCCGTGAATATTACTTGTCCCAAACGGCCAATCATGGAAGTGCTACCACCGCCAGAGGTAAATTCCTCTGACAAATTTACGTAAACGCCATCGTCCACTACTTTTATACTCTCAAGTTTTGTGCCTTTGGGAATTTCGCTCTGGGCATTCGCATCTGTAGGGCCTGCTAACAAGTGCTCGAAAGCACCTTTGATAGCTGTATCGGGCTTCTGGATACCCTGAGTGGCTAATTTATCAGGAACAATCTGAAAATTGCCGCCTGTATCTTTGAGCCAGTAGACTTGAACTGTTTTATTCGTGGTTGAGCCTGAAGGTAGGGGTTGGGGAGACTGCGGCTTGAGAGCCGACTCCGAACCCTGAGATGGCTGAATCTGGGCAGGAGAGGGAACTGGTACGGGGATAATTACACTTGGTGTATTGCTGGGACTAGGGGATGCTGCGGGGACGGTAGGGGGAGCAGAAGATTGGCTGCTACGGAGATTGGGATTTTGCGTTGTCCACCAGGCTATACCCCCACCAGCGGCTAAAACGAATCCACAAACACCTGCAATGACGGCTATAGGGACTTGGCGAATTTTTTGTCGATCTTTCATATTAAAATTTCTCCTTGAGGATCGGTCACTTTAAGGGGTGAAGAGCTACTTCAGATAGCTACATTTAGCTACATTTGTCTCTAGTTAGATTCTGGAAACGCCTGCGGCGGCTGATGCAAGCTTTACCAGCCTTAAGTATAGCTAGGGGCTAGGGGCTAGGGGAAGATGGGGAAGATGGGGAAGATGGGGAAGAGGGGACATAGAATCATCGTTTGGGCCATAAGTCGAGTATCCTAACCATCTTGGCGGTTGCTATATATCGATATCTATCTTTATCAAAAAGCTTCAGTTTGTTTAATTTGTTTATTGGAGCCACCAACCTTGTTGGTTACTTTTTGGGCAAAAAAGGGCAAATTTACGACTTAAATATTTTAGCATCTGTTGACGTACTGCTTTTTTTAACACCTTCTAGGGTAGCTATTTTTTTGACTCGATCGTTACGTCGTTGTCAGCGCTACTACACAAACGAAGTCCGCCTTAGTTTACTTGCAGAACGAAGTGAAAGGCGGACTAAAGAATATAAAGATTTATTTAAGCCGGAGTTTATATCACTCAGGTCGCCCCAATTGCCGTTGCATCAACTCTTTAAGCTGAATAAGCTGTTCTTGCGTCAATATTTGGCGCTCCGCTAACATCAGTTCAAAGTGATTGTTATCGATTTGCTGGCGTAGGGTTTGGATGTACTGCTGTTGTTGTCGCAATTGCTCTAAAGGGGCACTGCTTTCTAAGAGCGATCGCATTTTCCCATCCGCCTCAAAAAGTTGGTCTTGTACCTTCTGGATAACTTTGATACCTTGTTCGCGAACCGCGTGGATGCGCGATCGCTGTTCGTCGCTGAGATTGATATTTTTTGCCCAAGGGGGTTCCGGCTGACTCGCTGATTCCATTCCCATCATCGGAGGATGTGGGGGGGGTGGCGGACAGGGTGGGAATTGAGCGATCGCACTTTCAGCACTTACATTCCTCAATTGCGATTGATTAACCCCAATTCCACTCGCAATCTGTAGAATCAGAGATGTTGTACCCAATACAAATAAATAACGTTTAATCATTAGATCGTCCCTGAAAATGATTTGAACTTGAATTGTCTATTTTCTAATTAAACAATTTGAATATGACAGCTTTACCTACAATTAAATGACAAATTTGTAATGTTCGTTAATCCCAGACCGTAGTATAATCAGAAAAGAGGCAAAAATATGAATATTCTGTATGTTGAAGATGAAGCCAAAATTGCTAGCTTTGTCTGTGCTGGATTGAAAGAACAAGGTTTTGTGGTTGATTATTGCGATAACGGCGATGAAGGTTATCTACGAGCAATGGATAACGAGTATGATGTGCTAGTTCTTGACATTATGCTCCCAGGTAAAGATGGATTGGCAATTCTTAAAAGTTTGCGCCGATCTGGTCGGAATGTGCCCGTGATTTTATTGACAGCTCGTAATGAACTTGATGACCGCCTAGAAGGACTAAATCTTGGGGCTGATGATTATTTAGCCAAACCATTTTTTGTGGAAGAACTAATCGCACGTATTCATGCAGTTATCCGCCGCGTCTCTGGCGAACGGCAGAATATTTTGAGCCTGGGGCCGCTAAAATTAGATCGCATTACTCGCCAAGTTACTTGCAATCAGCAGTCGGTAGAACTCACTACCCGCGAGTTCAATTTACTGGAGTATCTGATGCGTTCTCCGGGACGAGTTTTAACCCGAACGCAAATTTTAGAGCACGTTTGGGGCTATGATTTTAATCCAACTACAAACTTAGTTGATGTTTGTATTCAACGTATTCGTAAGAAGCTGGAACGGATGGGGGGAGCGAGTTGTATTGAAAGCGTGCGAGGAGTTGGTTATTGTTTTCGTAAACCGGAAGTTTAATCGTGAAATGGCATTCTTTTCGTCTCCGAATTACCCTTTTATCTGTAATTCTTGCAGGTAGCGCTTTAGTAGGTTTTGGCTTGGTCTCTTGGTTTCAAATTTATCAGACAAAATTAGCTCGTCTTGACGATCAAATCAAAAGTCATTTATTGCGGGAATCTTCTGCACCGCGTCCCCTAGATCATTGGGAGTCTTATGAGTTCGCGTTACCATCTTTCTTCAGTGTTGATTCCCAGGCAAAGATTGCACTATTGGTGCTTGATGTTGATGGAAATGTCTTGTTTCAATCTACCAGTTGGCCCTCTGATTTAGATCGAGCGGGATTATTTCCTCCCCAAGATCCTTTCAGACCACCACCGCGCTTTCCTCCTCCCAAAGAAGGCTCTCAGTACCCCTACCCACCACCGAGAGAGGAAGAGGAATTCCCCCCAGGGCCACCACCGCCACCACCAGAAGAAGGGCTTTTTCCCCCTTCAGAATCCCGTAGAGAACGACCACAATTTAGAGATGAAAATAGACATGAAAATAGACCTGAAAAGCACCTAAACAAGTTATCTCCACTGGTGAAACGTCATACTAAGACGGGAATTTGGCGGGTTGGGGGAGTGACATCTCCTTTTATTCAGATTGCGATCGCAGTCAGTTTCACTGAATTAGAGCACGAAATGAGTGCGATTAGTAATATCTTTCTGATTTCAGTACCATCAGTTTTGATTGTAGTCGCGATCGCGGCGTGGTTTCTATCTGAAAGGGCCTTAAAACCAATCCGTAAAGTTACGGCGACTTTGCAAAGAGTGACAGCAAAAGGATTAGATCAGCGCATTCCCATTAGTGCAGTAGATGTGGAATTTTTGGAACAAATAGAGGTATTTAATCAAATGATGGAACGCCTAGAACGTAGCTTTCAACAAGCATCCCGTTTTAGCGCGGATGCGGCCCATGAACTGAAAACCCCTTTAGCAATTTTGCAAGGTGAATTAGAGAGGACATTGCAACAGGCTGATTCTGGTTCCGAACTCCAGCAAAATCTGAGTAATCTGCTGGATGAAGTAAGGCGTTTGGGTTCAATTGTCCGTAAATTATTGCTACTATCTTTAGCGGATGCGGGACAAATGCGCTTATACAAAGTTGAGATCGATTTGTCCGAACTTTTGGCGACTTTAGCAGAAGATATTGAACTATTAGCACCTCATTTAACTGTACATTTACAGATTCAGCCGGGATTACGAGTTAAAGGCGATCGGGATTTATTGATCCAAGTATTGCAAAATTTGATTACTAATGCTGTTAAGTATAATCTAGCGTCGGGTTGGGTGCGGGTTGAGGCGCAGTGTAAGGAGTTGATGGTTTCTGTAACTGTGAGTAACTCTTCTCACGATCTCCCTGTACGCGATCGGGAACGAATTTTTAACCGATTTCACCGGGGAGATTCGGCCCATAATCGCCATATTGAAGGTCTAGGTTTAGGATTGAGTTTATCCCGTGAAATTGCCCGCGCTCATGGTGGAGAGTTAAAATTAGATTCGACACCTCTTGGTCAAACTGCTTTTACTTTGAGATTAACAGGATTTACGGGGCGGTTAAAAAAAAGTAAGGTTTGAGATAACTTACTTCGTAGCCTAAATCCCTTAACGACTTATAATGTAAGCAGGACTTACGCACTGCGACTCAAGAAACCGGGTTTTTTAGCAAATCTCCGCTGCTCTAACGAAGTATTTTTGTAAAAAAACCCGGTTTCTAGGTCAATGAGCGCAAGTCATAGTAAAGTAACTGCAATAAATTATAATTTTATCAACATGACACTAACAACCCGTACAAAAGTGCCTCACGGTAGTCCTCTATTTCCCAATCGCCCTCGTCTTTCCTCTGAAGAGATAGCTAAACGCCAAACCGAGCAAGAAATATTTGCTCAACGTTGTCGGGAGATTTTTCACCGAGTTTATCCCGAATTAGTTCAAAAATACCCTGATTGGTTTATTTATATTGAGCCAAATAGTGGAGAATATTTTATTGATTCAGAGCGAAATTTAGCCCGCGAAAAAGCTAAGAAAAAGTACCCAACAGCCGTGCTGATGGCAATGTGTTTGAATGAAACTGGAACCGTTGGGAAAATATGATTCAAGGTTATTTTGGCAGGAAAGGAGAGATGTTTTTTGAGATTGAGTTAATTGCTGCGGATGGTTCAGTAATTACTGTTGATGCTTTGCTAGACACTGGATTTACTGACTGGTTAGCGATGGATACCCAAGATGTAGAGAGTTTAGGATGGTCGTTTGTGGAACGAGAAGAAAGGCTGACTGCACAGGGTGTAGCAAGTTTTAATATTTATGAGGGAAGTGTATTATTTGATAGTCAAGAGTTGACTGTTCCGGTTGTGGTTGGTGACGGAGTACCTGAAGTTTTGATTGGTTTGCCTTGGTTAGAGACTCGACGATTATTGGTGGATAAAAAAATAGGTTTGTTGACGTTAGGAGAAGATTAAAAAAGGTGCGATCGTATCGCCTATTTTCAAAACCTATTTTTTTTAAGATAAGTTTTTAAATTCGGAGGAAATTAAGAATAACCTGCGGAATATTTTCTATTTCTTGTTGTAAATTTGTACTATGCCCCTTTATCTTAGGAAAAACCCAGAAACCTATCCCCTCTAACCAATATCAACTCTAGTTGATAGCTTTCTTTGTCATCCCATCAGGTTTAGAAGTTAGCACCAACCGCAACTTAGCATGAACTAAATTTAACTTAGCCAATCCTAAATCTACACTTCCTTCTACCACAACCCCCGTATTCAGCAGTCTATCCAGCAACTCTAAAACTGACGGATTACTAGAAGTTTCTCCCGGATAATAACCGCCAGATTTTGGTAGCAAAGTCCCAATTTCTGACAAATCTAAATTTAAGTCAGCAGGATCGATTTCAAATATCTCACACATTTGCAAAACTTGCGCTTCCAACTGCTTCAAACTCTCAGCCGCCCGATCTAATTCTGCATCACTTAAAATACCAGCTTCCATGCGGCGAATTATTTGCGCTTCCATCAATTGACGGATGAGCTCAACCACAGTTAGTAGTAGGGGCGCTAAACCAGAATCTTTACTAGATTTTTCAGAATTGGGAACAAGCATATAAGAAATGGGAGAATAGGTATAGCAACCGCTTTCAGCAGTTAGGGGCTAGGGGCTAGGGGCTAGGGAAGAAGAGGAAGAGGGGGAAGATGGGGAGGATGGGTAATTAGCAATTAGTAATTAGTAATTAGTAATTAGCCATTAGCCATTAGCCATTAGCAATTAATTTATTGATCGTTTACTCCTAACCCAGTATTAACCGATTCAGTGATTGGCGGCTGACTGCCCACTAGCGATTTCAGCGCTTGCATTTCTGCTTCTAACCTCTTCACTTGTTCTAATAACATTTGATTGGATTCAGTCAAAGTCCGTGCTTGATTGCTCAAATAAGGATCGGTTTCCCACCAATTAATTCCCATTTCCTTAGCTTTATCTACCGAAGCAACTAACAAGCGAATGCGGATACTCAACAACTCCGTTGAACCAACAGAAACCGAAATATCTCCAGCAATTACAATGCCTTTATCTAAAACTCTTTCTAGCACATCTGCCAAAGTAGAACCTCCCGTTGAAGTAGTCATACTTCGACTTGCAGCACTAGGAGGGCGTATTGGTTGTGTCATCACTATTAATTATCTCCCTGAGTTACGAATAGACGGTTTTGCTGCTGTTTCAAAACACCTTTTTTAATTAGCGATCGCAGCGCGTCAATAGTCTGTACCCGATTAATGCCTAAAGCCGCTTCAATCTCGCCAACCCTTGCGCCGCGAGAATTCTGCAAATAAGTGTAAACTTCCTCTTCGCAAAGCGCTTGAGCACGATTCATTAGTTCCTGCGTCAATTCCTGTGTTTGACTAACGGCGACTGCTGTGTCTATTGTATCTAAATTCTGGCTGGTGGTATTGACATCTTCCCCCTCATCCTCTGCCAATAAGCCGTTAGATTCCCATTCTTCTAGAACAGGCCAATCTACCGAAAGTTCTCTATACAATTCCCCCAGAATAGTTGTAGCCAAATTTAATGGTTTACCACAGCGAGATAAAAGCACATCTTCACAAATCTCTCGAAAATCTACACTTTCTGCTGTGGCTGCAATCTCATGTTCCTGACAGATTTTAGCAATGATTAAAGCAGGGCGCATACCCGAAGCTTTGTCCGTACCGATCCGATGGCGAAACTCTCTCGCTAACTGTACAATTCTCCGAGCATACTCTTCATTTATCCCCAGTTTCCCCACGATAATTTCCTGCTGAGTTTCCTCATCTGGATCTGGCATATTCATTGTTACCAACCGATCCATCAAGGCATCTTGCGTGTCGTGAACTCCGCAGTATTCCTCGGAATTGGAAGTGAAAATTGCCCGGAACTCGGGGTGTACCTTAATATATTCAGACTTATTACCATTAGGTGGCAGCACTAACAGTTTTTCTTCTAAAGCTGAAAGCAATACATTGTTAACTTCTGGACGAGAACGGTTGAATTCGTCATAAACTAATGTAAACCCTTCACGACAAGCCAAAGTTAATCTTGAATCGACCCAGTTTTGCCGCAATTCATCTTCTAATTTAATGACGCTATGAATGTAATTATCGACTACTTTTTTGCGTGTATAACCTGAGTGATTGCCAATTAAATCTGTACTTTTGAGTTGATCGTCGCCAAACATCAACACTGTTGGACGCGCTAACAAATCTGCTAAATGCAGCGCCAAAGTTGTTTTTCCTGTGCCCGCAGGGCCGCGCAAATGTACGCCAAAGCCTGATTTTAAATACCTTAGAGCCCTGAGTGCCATTTCTTCGGCGGCGCGGGTATTAACATATCCTTTAGGACGCGCTCTGAGCACTGTAGTCATAGCAATTTAAGTTTTGAATTTTGGGATGGCTGTTAACTGTTAACGGTTAACGGTTAACTTTAGCGTGTGATAGTCACGGGAACTTTAACTGCATCTAAACTCAAGTAAAGGCGATCGCGCTGGACAATGGCACCTTTTTGAAGTAGCGATCGCAGTGCATCCACAGTTTGAACCCGACTGAGAGCCGTTGCTGCCTCAATTTCCGTTAACCGTGCCCCCTTACCCTGGCGAATGTAGTTATAAACCAATTGCTCCTGTACTGCGGTCATATTGGGCTTTATAGCTTCCGCTGGCTTTGCTTTCACCTCTGCCTCTAGCTTGATTGGAGCTTCAGCAGCAACAGGTTGAAATCCAATTTTACTGCCTTGATAGCGTTGATGGGTCTTAGATACGATCTTACTGTGTTCGCCCCAAACTTCAAATTGTAAATTTTGGCGGTACAAATGCAGTTGAGCTTGAAAACGAGCGTGGCGATCGCGTAGCTGTTGAGCCTCTGCCAATCGCTGTGCCCTCGATTCCTGAAAAGATTGGTGTAGCTGTCGCCTCCTTGCTTCACCCATCAACTCCAATTCTTGCAAATAACTTTGAATATCCGATCGCAAAGCTTCCATCCAGACAGTTAATTGGCGATTTAATTGCGCTTGAGTTTGAATTCGCTGCAAGTAACTTGATGTTAAAAGTTCTTGGGTCTGATTTTTGAGCATTTCGATCCGATCTTGGCGTTGTTGGCGCAAAGTCGCCAAAGTTGCACTCAGAGTTGCGTGAAATTCGCGTAATTCTTTAAATGTCGCCGCTGCCAGTTTTTCTCTATCTGTAGTAGTCTCCGCTAAAAACTGAGCCGTTTGCA
This sequence comes from Kamptonema sp. PCC 6506, assembly GCF_000180455.1. NCBI lineage: Bacteria > Bacillati > Cyanobacteriota > Cyanophyceae > Oscillatoriales > Microcoleaceae > Kamptonema > Kamptonema sp. PCC 6506. Next base: position 3,538 of record NZ_CACA01000341.1, on the reverse strand, counting down.
AGGAAAGCGATCGCGTAAATTCATCAAGTTTTTTAGCTAACAACTCAGCTTGAATGCGGCGATTAGAGCTTGTCGCCGTCAAAAATTGCTGCGTCTGCCGCTGCAAATTCGTATATGCCTGCTGTCTCCAGTTGCGATCGTGCAATCCTTGAGTCAGACGTTCTTCTTGTAGCGCAGCAATAGTCAATCGCACCTCTTGCTGGCGCGATCGCACCTCTTGCTGGCGCTCTTCCCTTTGCGATCGCCACTCATCTAAAAGAGCCATGATCAGAGTTACCTCCTGATTCAGTTATCACCAGGACTTACGCATAATTACGTAACGCCGGCATCTTGGCGGTGACTTGACCGCCTTTGCGGGCGGCGTTACTGATAGTTTTGCGTAAGTCCCGATCCCATTTCATTTGTGCCCAACTATCGGGGCTAATCTGTCTTAAATTTAGATCGAAATCTGGGTTTTTTCATTACCATCCCCGCATCCAAATCTTTAATCAGTATCGATCGGACGCGGGATTAATCAGGCGCAGCAGTCACAGGAAGGGAAATGAGCAACTTATCTTAAATTCTTGTAGCGTATTATTTACCTCTGCACTCTGTAGCTTGCACCCTTAATGTTCAGTTCCCATTCCCAATTCCCGTTTTAGCTAGACAGACGGAACCGCCGCTTGAGAAGTCAAACCAACAGCTTCAGCATACTTCAGGTAGGTTTCCACAGAAGCAATCACGATCCTAGCTTCGATGGCTATCAGTTCGATACCCACGAGAGAAATACGTACCCACGCATCAATCACAATACCCTTGTCCAAAATGCGGTCAACCACTTCAGCCAAGCTAGAGGATGAGTTTACTTTTTCAACAGCCATGATTCAATTCCCTCAATTTGAGCTTGAGGCTTGGTGTTTTGCACCTATTTCGCCTCTGAACCCATCATACTAGGGTTTCATCTTGGCGAAATCAGTAAATCTACCCTAATCTAGATTACATTTTGTCTAAGTTTTGGATCTCGGCTCCTAAAGTGCGATCGCACTGCTGACCAAGCTTAGGCTCTATAGTTTTTGATTTTCAATTTTTGATTTAAATTCTCTTGGCTAGCAGAACAACAGGCTTAAAATTGGCACATAAAATTTTATATTAATCAAACACTTCTTAATGAACCTTATAATCGGTAAAAAAGCTTAAGATTAAAAGATTCACAATTAAACATACCTAGAACCGCCAGAAGGCTATACCCTCCGCCATCTGGTTAGCGGTAAGATGAATAATGATGCCCCGGATACTTGTTATTGATGATGACCCTACGATCGCGGAACTTGTTGCCGTCAACCTAGAAATGGCAGGCTACGAAGTCACCCAAGCAGAAGACGGCATCAAAGGTCAGGCCCTAGCCATCCAAATGCTGCCTGACTTGATCATGCTAGATTTAATGCTGCCGAGGGTAGATGGATTTACAGTTTGCCAGCGTTTGCGCCGCGACGATCGCACCGCAGACATTCCCGTATTAATGCTGACCGCCTTGGGTCAAACCCAAGATAAAGTAGAAGGCTTTAACTCCGGTGCTGACGACTACCTGACCAAACCCTTTGAGCTAGAAGAGATGCTAGCGAGAGTGCGAGCCTTGCTGCGGCGAACCGACCGCATCCCTCAAGCCGCCAAACACGCTGAAATCCTGAGCTACGGCCCTCTTACCCTCGTCCCAGAGAGATTTGAGGCTATTTGGTATGCTCAAATAGTCAAACTCACTCACCTAGAATTCGAGTTACTGCACTGCTTACTCCAGCGTCACGGTCAAACCGTCTCTCCCAGCGAAATTCTCAAAGAAGTTTGGGGATACGATCCTGATGACGACATCGAGACGATCAGAGTACACATTAGACATCTGAGAACCAAGATGGAACCCGATCCCCGCCATCCCCGCTTCATTAAAACCGTTTATGGGGCTGGCTATTGCTTGGAGTTACCCAGCAATGGGAGCAAATCTGAGGAGGACAGAAATCATTAGATATAGCGGTTAACTGTTAACTGTTAATTGGTAATTGGTAATTGGTAATTGGTAATTGGTAACTTGTTTAGGACTTACGCACGTACTACGATTTTCTGTCATTGCGACCGTAGGGAAGCAATCTCAAACTTAGGTTTATGGTACAGTGCATAAGTCCTGACCTAGCTGTTTGCAGTTCGCTACAGGTAGAGATGATAAGCTTTTACACATTTAATTTGTGTATTAATTCATCAATGTATTTCTCCCCGAACCTTGCAGGGAAGGGGTTGGGGGGTAGGTCACAGACACAGATAATACAGTTTATATGCGTAACAGCTTAACAGATTTATTGGCTAATTAGTTTACAAGTGCGATCGCTATGACTACCAACTCGAACAAAACATCAGTTACTCATAGAGACAGTCTCTATAAAGAGGATTTTTATCTGTGGCTCAATACGACGGCTCAACTGTTGCGCTCCCGCCAACTTGATGACGTTGACTTTGACAATTTAATTGAGGAAATTGAGTCAATGAGTGGTAGTCAGCGACGGGAACTTAAAAACCGCTTAATTGTTTTGTTGATGCACTTACTCAAGTATCAATATCAACCCTCATTACGCTCAAATTCTTGGATAAGTACGATTCTCGAACAACGTCGTCAGCTTGAGTTTTTATTAAAAGATAGTCCCAGCCTCAAACCTTACTATCTTGAAGTATTTTCTGACTGCTACTCTAATGCTGTCGTTGATGCTTCTACGGAAACCAAGATACCTGTTAATACTTTTAGTGAACTTTGTCCCTTTTCTCCTGAAGATGCGATCGACTCTAGCTTCATCATTTCTCTAATTAATCACGAACGAGACTAGACATCTGCAAGAGCAGCCAACAATAATCCTTCAAATAATTTAATTCCCTCGGTATTGCCCAACATAGGATCGGAAGCCCTTTCTGGATGCGGCATCATTCCTAACACATTTCCTTGACGATTGCAAATACCTGCAATATTATTTAACGAACCGTTAGGATTGCCAACATTGCTGATTTGACCTGCACTTGTACAGTAGCGAAATAAGATTTGACCGTTATCTTCAAGTTCAGCTAAAGTATCAGCATCCGCATAGTAGCGTCCCTCACCGTGAGCAATGGGAAGGTTGATAATTTGACCGGATTTATAAGCCGAAGTCCAAAGAGTGTTAGTGCGTTCGACTTTGAGAGGGGTGCGATCGCAAATAAAACTTAAACCTGCATTTCTGGTTAAGGCCCCTGGGAGTAAACCCGCTTCGGTTAATACTTGAAAACCGTTGCAAATGCCCAAAACGGGTTTACCCAGTTTGGCGTGTTCAACAGTAGCTTTCATAACTGGAGAAAAACGTGCGATCGCGCCGCATCTCAAATAATCTCCATAACTGAAACCGCCGGGAATTACTACCACATCTAGGTCAGAAATATCCGTTTCTTCATGCCAAATCATGCGAGTAGGCTGATTTAGCAAGCCTTGAGTCACCCAAACCACATCGCGATCGCAATTTGAACCGGGAAAAACAATAACGCCAAATTTCAT
>NZ_CACA01000342.1:0-3963 GCF_000180455.1 Kamptonema sp. PCC 6506 | reverse complement strand
TGGTCAATACTTGGGCTGATGTGATTAACCGCGCTAATTTGGGTATGGAAGTAATGCACGAGCGTAATGCTCACAACTTCCCTCTCGATTTGGCGGCTGGTGAGTCTACTCCAGTTGCTTTGGTTGCTCCTGCTATCAATGGCTAGGTTTTAGTTGTTGGTAACAAGAAACGCTCTCATTCGTGAGGGCGTTTTTTGTTGGAATAAAATTTGTTTCTTCATATTTTATTCTTCCTCCTCTGATAAAATCACTGACTCTAAAATTGTCCATTCCCCTGAACAATATGTTTAAGAGTCGTCAAAGTTTTCAGGCCAATCAATCCTCGCCTATAGCCCTTTTGATTAGACATTCCCAAAAAGATAGCATCTCCCCGATTTTGATAGCGTGAAAATCGAGGCGAGGCATTAATAAAAGTAGAAGCACTATTAACATCCAAGGCAAATTCGCGACTTTCCTGGTAAGATTCTGTCGCGATACTATCTGCATGACCACTGCTATACCGATTAATCCATGCGATCGCAGCCTCTAAATCCTCTACAACCTTAAACGCTACTGTTTTGTTTAAATAAGGCTGATTCCACTCCACCACCTCAGCCAGTCTCAACTCAGGAAAATCCGCCACCAAATCGGCATCCCCCCTGATTTCAAAGCCTTTCTCCTTTAAACTATTCCACAGTCGCACTAAAGAAGAAGGCTTTTGATTTGGGTCAATCAACACTTTCTCGATCGCATTCACTGGATCTGGTTCGCTTTGATGGCTATCTAAAATCATCCACCTCGCCATTTCTAAACTACCAGTAGGCGACCAATAGAGATAACAATTACCCATAGCCGACCTCAACGCTGGCGCGGTAGACTGTCGCACTACTTGCTGTACTAAACTAGGGCGACCGTAGGGAATTATTAAATTTATATATTGGTCTTGGGTGACTAAATCTCGAATTGACGCACCGCGATCGGCAGGTAATATTTCTAAAGAGCCTACAGGCAAACCCACCTCATCGATCGCTGACTGTAAAGCTTCCGCAATTACCGTATTCGAGTGACTCGCCTCAGTTCCCCCTTTGAGAATTAAACTATTAGCACTTTTCAGACACAAACCCGCTGCGATCGCTGCTAACTCCGGGAATGCTTCGTAAATTAAAGCTATTACTCCCAGGGGAATCTGTTGGCAGTACACCTGACATTGATCTGCCTGGTAAGAAGCACTCACCACTTTGCCAATTGGATCGGGCATTTCTCCTAGTCGCTGGAGAATCTGCACTGTTGTTTGCACCCTTTCTGGCGTGAGTTTTAGCCACTCTACAATCAATTCGGGGATTGCCATCTCCCGACTAGCTTCTAAATCCAGAGTATTTGCTTCTAAAATGTCATTCTGCCGAGCTTTAAGTTCCCGCGCCATCGCCTGCAAAGCCGCAGCACGAACAGTCCCCTTAACCCCCGCCAATTCTAATGAGGCTTGGTAAGCGCGGCGAGCAGCACTTATCGAAGCTTGTGTCGAGGTAGAATCTTCGCTTGTCATCACGCTAACGTCTGTAAGCCAGCCAGACCATAAGCGCTGGCAGCATCGCTAGCAGCACCGCTACCATCGCCCAGAGAATGATATTTGTACCAGGCGATCGCAGCGCCAAGGGCAGCCAAATCACCAAGGGTACCAAAATCATTACCAAAGCCAACGGCAAGTAGTGCGCCTTCAAACCCGGATGCGCTCTGTTCCAATGGTGGCCACTCCAACGCCAAGCTTGCTTATAAGGATAGTTAGTCGAGAGCTGTTCAATTATATAGCCGCTCTCATCCAATACAAAAATTTGCTGACAGCGATTGCATCCAAAGGCTTCTGTCAGCGCGATCGGTACCAAACGACCTCGCCGCCGGCAGGGGCAAGGGTAGTCACCATTTAAATCAATCTTTTGAGCTTTCTGAGATGGCACGAGCGATCGTAGAATCAAAAGCGTTTATGCAGAGACGATCTTAAAGATATCGAATATGATTCTATCATAAGCTTTCCTTCCTTCACCAAATGTTAAGGTTCAAGGGAAAAGCCTGTAAATAGAACTCCCAAGTTTACTTCTTAACTTAATATTGATATCATTCTAAAGCGGGTGACGCGATTCGAACGCGCGACATTCACCTTGGCAAGGTGACGCTCTACCACTGAGCTACACCCGCATTGATTGCGGTAAATATAATAATCTCAAAATCAGCTTGATTTGTCAAGTCTATTTTAGAAATTTTTTCCAGCAATTTTGTTAGCAGTAGGCAAGAGGGGGAGGTAGGGCAGTGCAAAGATTTGTGAAGGCACATTTCCCGCACCCCATTCTCAACCAATATGGCGTTATTCCAAGATTTCCGGCGCAATTGCCCGGTTTCCGGCAATCGACAAAGCTTGAGCAGCAGTTGGGGCCCCAGCAAGTTGACTGTGGGAGTCCCCACCTTGACCCTTAATTTGACGCATCAAACTCGCCATTTCCAAAGCCGCCATTGCATAATCCCAGCCCTTATTGCTTTTAATTCCTGCTCGTTCCAGAGCTTGCTGCATCGTATCCGCCGTCACAATACCGAAAATTACCGGTACCCCAGTCTGAAAACTAGCAGCAGCAATACCCTTAGACACCTCAGCCGCCACAAAATCAAAATGAGGAGTTTGACCTCGAATCACAGCCCCCAAACAGATTACCGCATCGTAGCGGCGAGTGAGAGCCATTTGGTGAGCAACCATAGACACCTCAAAACTTCCTGGCACCCAAACATAATCCACCTGAGTACCGTGAGGATTCGGATCTACACCATGACGCTTTAAACAATCTTGAGCACCTTCCAACAGCTTGCTAGTAATCAAATCATTAAAGCGACCGATCGCAAATGCAAACTTAAAAGATTCTGTCTCAGTAAAATTCCCCTCAAAAACGGCCATGTCAGTAGTTGTTAATTAATTGGTCAAGTGCGGAAGTAGAGACGTAGAGAAGCGAGCAAGAGGGAAGAAACTGGTAAAGTGGGGGAATATCTCAAAACCGCGCCACAGTCTTCCTTCTTCCCTCTTCTTTCTTCCTTCGCTTGGCTCAAACCACCAAAAAGTTCAAAGCCGCCACAGCAAGCACAAGAACGATCCAGATACCAGAACCAAGGTAAAGTAGGCTTTTAGATTGGTTCCAGTTTTGAGGAGAGGCATAGGCGACGGGTACGCCAACAACCATCACAAAGGACAACACAACCAAAGCCGTTAAAACAAGTTGAAACAAGATTGATAACAACATTTTGCTCCTTTTCGATACAAGAGTCCCTAAGTAGAAATACTCCAGGTGGTTTGCGCTAAATTTTGATTAGTTGCTCTGTGACAATCCCACGCCTTGAAGTTGTGGAAGTGTTAGCTCAACTCTTTGCAAATATAGCCCTCAGTAGTAAGCTACCAGAAATTCGGTTCTCTCAGTTGGCGTTTTTGGATTTTGAGCGTGAAGTTAATTTTGTGCCACACTACAGCAGATTTTGACGCTCTTGGAGCCGCAGTCGGGCTTTGTGTGCTACATCCTGGCAGCAGGATTGTCCTGACTGGAGGGTGCCATCCCACTGTCCGAGATTTTTTAGCTCTCCACCGAGACGAGTACCCGTTAATCGAACGTCGTTCGGTCAATCCAAAACTAATTCGTTCTATTGCCATAGTAGATACTACAGCTCGCGATCGCTTGGGAAAAGCTGCTGAGTGGCTGGATTTACCCCACCTACAAGAGATTACTGTCTACGACCATCACCTCAACATCCATCTGGACATCCCAGCTACAACTACCCACATAGAACCAGTAGGCGCTACTACCACTCTGATTGTAGAAAAGCTCCGTTTAGCAGAAAAGAGCGGGGGGGCGGGGGGGCAGGGGGGCAGGGGGAGAGGGGGAGCGGGGGAGGCGGGGGAGGCAGGGAGGGGGATGAGGAAGTTAAATCTGCGTCTTCCCTGTTCCATCTTCCCTACCT
>NZ_CACA01000343.1:0-32609 GCF_000180455.1 Kamptonema sp. PCC 6506 | reverse complement strand
CCCCCCATCTCCCCCCATCTCCCCCCATCTCCCGCCCCCCGCTCCTCTGCCCCCTTGCGCTTACACTTGACCTAAAGATGCTATCAGTCGGTCAATGTCAAAATGCTCTGCCATTAACTGAGTGATGCACTCTACCTTAATCGGTTCGTGCAGGCGCACACTGCCAAAGGCTCTGTCGATAATTTCCACTGTGGTCAGGGTATCCAAATCAACGGACAAAACGGGAATTTCCACCTCTTCTGCCCGGCTGAGAACCAGGGGAGAAGGGGGGAGCTGGCCGGTCAAAATCAAGCACTGGGTCGAGCTTTCCAAGGCTGCTAGCTGAATGTCCGTGCGATCGCCTCCCGTAACTACTGCCATATTTCTCGCTTTGCGGAAATATTTTAGAGCGGAACTGACGTTCATCGCGCCAATAGAAAGACATTCCACCATCAAGTCCAAACGGTCGGAACGACAAAGTACGTCGGCTTTCAACTGCCGCACCAGTTCGTTAACGCTGACACTATGGAGCAAAGCACTTCTGGGAAGTATTCCCAATACAGGAATGCCTTGGCCTTCCAAAAATGGTCGCACCATTCCTGTAACTACTTCTAGCTGTTCAGAGGGAACATCGTTAACTACAATGCCAACTAAGCGATCGCCTAAGCGCCGTTTAGCCGAGAGTAGAGCATCGACAAATTGGGAAATTGGCCTTACCACCAGCAGCACAGAGGCATCAACTGTCTCAGCCACTTGAGGTATCGATAAGTCAAATAGACTACCCTCTTCCAAATTACCTGGCCCCTCTAACAGCACCAAGCCAGGGGCTTGCGCTTGCGCGTGGCGAGCTAGAGACTGGCGATAATCAGTTCGATCTTCGCCCCGTAGCCGTTTGTGAATCGTAACCTCGTCCAGCGACAGCAGAGTTGGCTGCAACTGGCTTTCTGAAAGCTTCAACGTCTGGGCCACGAATCGCACATCTTCGTCTGCCCCATCAGCGCGATCGTCGCGGAAATAAGTTGCTAGGAGTTTGCCATAGCCGATAGCTTGTCCTTTTGCTTGGAACTGACAAGCCATTCCCAACGCGATCGCAGACTTACCGCTATAAGCTTCAGTCGATCCAATCAGCAAATAATTGGCGGATTTCGCCACGCCCTCACTCCTCAATTTCGACCTGTAAATTTGGACAAATTCATTTTTCTACCGAAATTCGCAACTAACAGCCAGATTTCGCCCTATAATCACGCACAAAGTTTGACAATTGCACGGATAGAGCCTTCTAACAATTGTTTTGGTGGCTAGTTTGAATTTCTTGTTTTTAGACAAGAATTACATATTTGACACTCTCACCCCGCTTAGGCTTCGCCGTGAGCTCTGCCGAACTGGATGGGATTCTTGAGGGCTAGGCGAACCTAACACACAATGGCGTAAGCCTTAAAGCCTTTAGACACTTGCTCGAATTCGAGGTTGTGCTTACTTATTGTTTGTGGTTGGTGGTAGGCATTTGCTTCCCAAGCTCCAATTTATGATACACCACTTTGATTGAGGGGGGGCATAGAGAAGGATAAATCATTAAAGAACGGGGAGGCTGGGGAGGAGAGAGAGAGGGAGATAGCGAGGATCGGGGAGAGAGAAAAATTTACTTGGTTAGGATTTACTTTTGAGGATTTAAGCAGGCTTGTGCAGTAACGCAGATCGGAAAAATGGTTTATTGACGGTTTTTGTACGCGGCATTACAGATATTTTTGCGTAATTTCTGACCTTGTAAAGCTGTAGCAAAAGTAAAAGATTGCTTCACTGCGTTTGTAATTACAAAAATTACCTTTTGCGTAAGTTCAGAAAAACTTAGGACTTACGTATGGGACTCCAGAAACCGGGTTTTTTACGAAAATACTTCGCCCGCACCCACAGATTCTCTAAAAAACCCGGTTTCTTTGGTGGGGTGCGTAAATCCTAGATATCAAAACTTCGCTAGGTTGCGATCGCAATATAGCAATCTCCCCGATCTCCCCGATCTCCCCCATCCTCACTCATCTCCTAATCCAACTTAATCATCAAGGCGCATCAGCTTGCGGTAAAATCCTTTAGAAAAATCCACTGTACGAGTGCGCTGAAAAGTCAGCAGTACATCAATTAAGAAATTGACAAACTCCGAACTTTGCAGAGTGACTTCATAACTAAGCTCGGCATTGCCATCAAACAGTACGCGGCAGCGAGTCAAGTCAATTGGCAGTGAGGAGACATTCCAACTAGCAACAAAGGGAATATCCTCGCCCCCATCAATTTTCCGCGCTCCTTCTAAACTTTTGAGCTTGTAGAGGCTAATAGCTAAAGGTAAAAATCTGCGCCTCGTTTCCTGGCAGAAGGGCGCGTAGACTTTGGCCTCTTTCTCATCGGCTGGCTTCAGTTGAGGAATAGACATAATCAGGATCTCCAGAGAATTAATCTCAATTTGGATGGGAAACTCCACAACCCAACTATACTAGGGATTCGCAGGCTAAACTTGCCAACAACCAGTAGAGCTAAAAGCCTACAAACTGATAAAGTGAATACTTGTCCCTAAAAATCTGAACCTATTGGTGGTTGAATCTTGTTACCTATGCAGGAGAGTTCTTGGCCAGACAGCGATTCCATAAGCGAACTTAGCTTAGATATCCCTGAGTTAGCTCAGGAGGAACAGGGTATGGTAGATGATTGGCGGAGTCAGGGAATTTTCCCCTCTCCCGCCATCCCCCTCTCTTCATCTTCCAATGTTCCCTTTTCGCCTTCTTTCCCTCAAACCTTATACCGAGGGCGCAGGGGCAAAGCGGCTGTAGCTTTGACCATAATCTGGGGTGGTACGATTACTCTCCACTTAGTCTCTTGGGGCTCGTGGTTAGTTTGGGGTTTGACAGGCTTGTTATGGATTCACGCCTGTAGGGTTTTGTTTGCTAAGCCCCAATCTATACCGGAGCCTTTGAGTGCCGAGAGTGAGGAAGATCGGGAGAATTGGCCTTATGTCTCGCTGCTGGTAGCTGCTAAAAATGAGGAGGCGGTGATTAGCGATCTGGTCAAGACGATCTGCAATATAGACTATCCGACTAGCCGATATGAGCTCTGGGTGATTGACGATTACAGCACGGACAAAACTCCAGAGGTGTTGGAAAAGTTGGTTGAAGAGTACGCTCAGTTGCGTGTCTTTCGCCGAGGGTCAGATGCTAGTGGGGGTAAGTCGGGAGCGCTCAATCAAGTGTTACCGATGACTAAGGGGGAAATATTGGCGGTGTTTGATGCTGATGCGATCGTGACTTCGGATCTGCTGAGGCGGGTGTTGCCGATGTTTGAGCGATCGCAGGTGGGAGCGGTACAGGTGCGAAAAGCGATCGCGAATGCTCCCCTAAATTTTTGGACTCGCGGCCAAGAGTCGGAGATGGCTCTCGATAGTTTTTTCCAACAGCAGCGGACTGCTATAGGTGGGATTGGAGAATTGCGGGGTAATGGTCAGTTTGTCCGACGCAGTGCTCTGGAGGGCTGCGGGGGCTGGAATGAGGAGACTATTACTGATGATTTGGATTTAACAATTCGACTACATTTAGACAAGTGGGATATTGAATTTTTAGCTTTTCCGGCTGTGCTGGAAGAAGGTGTTACTAATGCTTTGGCTTTATGGCATCAACGGAACCGCTGGGCAGAAGGTGGCTATCAACGTTATCTGGATTACTGGCGATTGATTGTTCGCAACCGGATGGGAACTGGGAAAACTTGGGATTTATTTGGGTTTTGGGTAACGCAATATCTTTTACCTACTGTGGCGTTGCCTGATACTTTGATGTCGATTGTTCTGCGCCGCTTGCCGATAACTAGCCCTCTAACTGTGATGACGGTTACTCTATCTTTGGTAGGAATGTTTATAGGGCTGCGCCGTACTCGCAGGCAGACGAAATTTGCTGTTTCTAATGTTTTTGTTACTTTACTACAAACCCTGCGCGGTACGCTGTATATGTTGCACTGGTTGGTAGTTGTCGGCAGCGTGACGGCAAGGATTTCGGTACGACCGAAGCAGCTAAAATGGGTTAAAACTATTCATCAAGGTAGTGATATTGGTAATGGGTAATTGGTAATTGGTAATTGGTAATTGGTAATTGGTGATCGGTAATTGGTAATTGATGAGTTATTGGTAATTAATTCAAAACTCATGCAGGACTTACGGAGGAAGCAAAAAAAATTAATGGTTGCGATTAATTTGAGCTTGTTGAACTATACTTAGCAAAGGTGCTACACTTAGTTGACACTGACAAATTGTTTCTTTTGGCTTAAGTTTTGACTCGAAATAATTGCAAATTACAATTACTTTTTCCCAAGTAGGCAACACATTCTGTAACTGATATTACCAATTAATTACCCATTACCCATTACCAATTATGAACACGGATTTTACCGATTACACGGATTACACGGATTAGTTAGAGTCACGCTCGTTTAGTCTGTGAAATCAGAGGAATCTGTAAAATCTGTGTATCCCAATTACCAATTACCAATTACCAATTACCAATTACCAATTACCAATTACCAATTACCAATAATGGATTTATTAGAATATCAAGCTAAAGCGTTATTTCGGGAGATGGCGATTCCTGTATTGCCATCGCAACGGATTGATTACCCAACAGACTTAAAGGGGCTAAAAATTCCCTATCCTGTTGTACTGAAGTCTCAGGTACGAGCAGGTGGTAGGGGCCGGGCGGGGGGCATCAAGTTTGTGGAAAATACGATTGATGCGGTGGCGGCGGCTCAGACAATTTTTAATTTGCCGATTATGGATGAGTACCCAGAAGTGCTGCTGGCTGAGGCAAAGTATGATGCTGACCAAGAATTATACCTGGCTGTGCTTTTAGATCCTGTTGCTCGTCGGCCGGTACTTCTGGGTTCTAAACAAGGTGGAATTAATGTAGAGGCGGCGATCGCTCAAATGCAGCAGGTGATTGTAGACCAAGATTTTTCGCCTTTCTATGCCAGACGCTTGACGCTCAAAATGGGATTGCAGGGAGGGCTGATTCAGTCGGTGAGCGCGATCGTGGAGAAGATGTACCAGTTGTTTGTTGAGAAAGATTTGGATTTGGTGGAAATTAATCCTCTGGGGATCAGCAGATCGGGTGAAGTGATGGCTCTAGATGGTAAAGTAACTGCTAATGATGAGGCTCTGGGACGGCATCTAGACTTGGCGGGATTGGTGGGTAAGAAACAGTTTGGGAGTAGGGGAAATATTGAGCGGGGGAGTGGGGCGAGAGCATCGGGGGAAGTTTCCCACTCCTCAGTCTCTGGGTTACGAAGATATGACTCGAATGTGGGGCGATCGCCTCTTGATGCTAACTCCAATCCGCAGCAGCCAATTTCCCATTCTCAACTAAATTTGGTGGAACTTGAAGGCAATATTGGGATTTTGTGCAATGGAATTGGTCTGACAATGGCTACGCTGGATGCTGTAACTCATGCTAAGGGAAAGCCAGCTAATTTCTTGAATTTAGGTTCCTTTGAGCGCTATGAACTGACAGATACGCTGCGAGAGCGGTTGGAAAGGGGTTTGGAGTTGGTGAGTCAGGATAAAAGCGTTAAGGTGGTACTGGTTAATATATTGGGCAGTGTGGCTGCTGGTGAGGAAATGACGTTGGCGATCGCGACCTATTTGGAACGAAAAGCCCGCGCTAACCGTAATCCGCAGATTGTACTGCGCTTAGTGGGCGATCAACTGGACACAACTAAAGAGCGTTTAGCGGGACTTTCACTGCAACTGGCAGAAAAGTTGGATGAGGCGGTAGCACAAGCTGTATCCTTGGCTAAGTAGTCACTGTTAACTTGTTAACTGTTAACTGTTAACTGTTAACTGTCAACTGTTATAGCAACCGCTTTCGTCGGTTAGGAAGTTCTGAATTCCTGAAACCATTGATTCTATAATTCCCTTCTTCCCCTAGCCCCTAGTCCCTAGCCCCTAGCCCCTTTTTTCCCCTAACCCCTAGCCCCTAAACTGTCAACTGGCATTCGCATGAATTTAACTCCACAGACCAAAGTCTTAGTGCAAGGGATTACAGAATCTCCCGCCTCAACTCAAGCTGCCTTGATGATGAAAGCCTACGGGACGAATGTAGTTGCGGGGGTGAGTCCGGGCCTGGGGGGGCAAGAGTTGCACGGAATTCCAGTTTTTGACCTTGTGGAACAAGCACTGTCTGCTTTTGGCAAGATTGACACTTCGGTAATTTTTGTACACCCTTATTCGGTGCTAGATGCGGCGTTAGAAGCGATCGCGGCTGGCATCCAACAGATCGTAATTGTCACAGAAGGCGTACCTCCCCTAGATATGGTGCGTTTAGTTAGAAAAGCAGAGGCAACGGAAACTCTGGTTGTCGGCCCAAATTGTCCGGGGATCATTGTGCCAGATAAGTTGTTGCTGGGCACGCATCCAAGTGAATTTTACACTCCAGGCCCGGTGGGACTAATTAGCCGTAGCAATACGCTAACTTATGAAATTGCCCTACAGCTTACTAATGCGAAGTTGGGACAGTCGATTGGGGTGAGTATTGGTAGCGATGTGATTGTTGGTTCGTCTTTTATGCAATGGCTGCAAATTTTAGATGAGGATGACAGTACGGATGCGATCGTGTTGGTAGGGGAAGTTGGTAGTGGGAGTGAAGAGGCGGCGGCTTCTTACATTGCTGAGGCGATCGATAAGCCTGTTATTGCTTACATTGCTGGTCGTTACGCGCCGAAGGGTCAACCTTTGGGTCATGCGGGTACTTTAATTAGTTCTCGTGCTGCTGTGCGGACAACAGAGGCAGGCACGGCGGAAAGTAAAATTGCGGCTTTTCAAGAGGCAAAAATACCTGTTGCTGAGCGAATTTCTCAGATTCCAGAATTGGTGAAAAAGGCTCTTAAGAAGAGTGGTTAATTGTTAGTTGTTAGTTGTTAGTTGTTAGTTGTGAATAACTTGTAAGGTGGGCGCTCGCCGCTTCCAGCTTATAACTCATAGCGATCGATGGTTGTCGGCGATCGCCCACCCTACGTTTAATTAATTACTGCTAGCGGGTAAAGAGGGACGAACTGCTAGCAGTGATTTAGAATTAGACTCACCAATTTTTCGCAACTGTCGGGTTAATTGCAGGCTCAAAAGTGCTAAAACGCTCCACTGACCGAGAATTGTCAGGAAAATGGCGGTTGTTGAGGCCTTTTGAATCGCGATCGCGGCCAATGGTGAAATCAGGAACCAATCAGGATTCTTCTCAAACGTAAAACCTAACGCTGCCATAGTTACCAGTGGTAAGATAATCACTGCACTAACTGCGGTAGCAGCCCAGATTTCTGGTTTGCGAGTTTTCATTAACAACGTGAGTTGCGCGATCGCAGCACAGATTAAAATCAAATTAGCAGTCAAGAAAAAAGTTAGGATAACTTGATTTTTTGAATATTGTTCCCAGGTGTTAAAAAGCGAATTATTTTGTTCAGGTAACAGCAACATCCAAGGTATCCAAATCGCAGCAGTAATAGCGATATTAATTGCGATCGCGACCAGTGCAGGACTTTTTTCACCTAAGATTAAATCCTGTACTGCAACTGGGAAAGCTGAAAAAATCGTTTTTATTCCTTTTTTCTCATTCTTCCTTTCTCCACGATACCGCGCCCAATCCTGTAAAGCTTGGCGATGAGGTAACAAAGCAGCAATTAAAATTAGAAAGTAACAAGGGAGCAAAAAGAACAAAAAGAACAAAAAGATATACTTTATACCTTCAATTAGGTAGGAGTCTGTTTGGATTACACCAAACCCTAACATCCAAAGATTGACACAAGTTACTAATAGATAACTTTGTGACTTACTGATGGTTGTAGCATTAGGATTGCGGAAGCGGCGGTTTAATAATTGCCAAATCCAGCAGGTTCCCAAACAGATACTTAGTAGGTAAAATAAACAAGCAATTCCTAAATTAGAACCGACTGGCAAATAATACCAGTTCAATGGTAAATTGATATCCCCTAGCACATCTCTATTTTCTGTTAATACAGCAATGAAGAAGTTAAGTAGTAGTAAGAGTGGATATGCCAATAGTAGGGATAAAATGGCTCCTGCCCAAGGTTGTGATGCTCCTAGCAGCGTGGATAAAAGTACCCCGCTGTAGAAGAAACTGCAAATAGCACCTACCATTAAATAAATTGTCAAAACAAAGCCAAAAGCCACACCTGCGCTAGTTGCAGTCCACAAATGTAGAGGTAATGCTAAGGCAATTGCGAAATAGAGCAAGACTGGAACTCCTAAAATTTTACCAATTAGAACGCTCTGACTTGGTTGCGGAGTCAATCGAATAAAATTGAGAGTGCCTCGGCGTTCTTCTTTCGCCATATCGCCGATGAGCATATAGGCACCACCTAAGACTAAGATAATTGGCAAAATCCAGTTGAGACTTTGGAATATATTGAACCATTCCTGGGAGTTAATTTCCCAAGAGTCAGTATCAGTATAAGATGGGGCTGAAATTATGGCTACTAGGAGAGACTGACATAGTATAGAGATAGAAGCTGCAATCGTGACATTGCGAAAATTAAATCTGCCTTTGAGTTCTCGAAATAGCTGAGGATTCCAGTTGCCGATTGTTTCAAGGGTTAATAGCATTGACATTTTCTCCAGAATCAAGTAAAGTGCGCTATTCAATTAAGAATTAAAAATGAAGAATCATCCCATTTTTAATTCTTAATTTCTTAACTTTTTAGCAATGCTTTAGATGCCGATTCCCCAGCTTTTTTGAGTTGCCGAGTCAGTTGGAAGTTGAGGAAACCAAAGAAAGCAAATTGCGCTAGGAGTGTGCTAACTATGACATTTATCGATGCGTATCTGATGGCATCTAAGGCAAACGGTGTTAGCAGCCACAAACCACCTCCATTTTCTCCCGGATTAATGGATAGAACTCCTAAAATCATCGGGGGTAAGATAATTCCTGCTGCGACTGTACCTCCTGCCCACAGCGATCTTTTGGAAGTTTTCATTAACAGCATGAGCTGGGCTATAGTAGCGCAGATTAACATGAAACTGAGAGTGTAAAGCAAACCTAAGATAATTTGATTGCGATCTCCTGTTTCAGCAAAAATTAGAGTTGCAGGAACAAATAGAGCAGCTACAATCAATAAGTTAACAGCGATAGCAACTACAGCCGGACTCTTTTCTCCCCAAATTAAATCGCGGATTAGAGAATACTTAACTCCTGTTTTTAAGCGTTCTTGACGATATCGCGCCCAATCTTGCAAAGTTTGTCGATGTGGAGAGAGAGCGGCGATTAAGCCAGAGAATACTAACACGATCCCGAAGCCGATAAAATATAACTGGGATATGGTACTAGAGGATTGTAAAATCAATCCTAGATTCAAGATGGTTAAGTAAGCTATCAGTAGATAACTCTGTTTTTTACTAAGAGCAGTGGCATTAGGATTGCGAAAGTAACGCTTTAAAGCTTGCCAAATTAATGCTGTCCAAAGACCATAATTTAATAAGAGAAAGCAGGCTGTACTAGGAGCTGTTTCACCGACAGGTAGATAAAACCATTGCCAATCTTTTAACTGAGAAAGTTGATAGCTGGCATCGCTGTTACCAAAAATTCGCTGAGTTTTGAGAAAAGTCTCAGGAATTAGATGGGGGAGGATAGTGGAAGGAGAAAATAAATTCAGTAAATCCCAGCCATCTTTGGTAATATTTTTGTAACTCAATATCCAGGAAAACAAGAAGACTATCATAGTTCCTAACCAAGGCTGGAAACCTCCCAGCCAGGAACTTACTAGGCCAAATAATAAGGCGGCACTGTAGATAAAAATACTAGCGGCAATGACTAATCCTTCAAAGGTCAAGATTAAAGAAAGGGGAATTTTGGCATTTATTCCTGACCACAAATGTAGAGGGAGGGCTAAAGCGGCTGCTAGATAAAGTAAACTGGGAACTCCTAAGAGTTTGCCCAGAAAAATACTCTGGGTAGACTGAGGACTAAGGCGGATAAAGTTAAGTGTTCCCCGTTTTTCTTCCCTTTCTAAGTCACCGATTAGCATGAAGGTTCCGGCAGTTAGTAAGGCAAATATACCCAGAAAACTAAGCCAGATAAATATATCTAACCACCACTGTTGCCAGTCGATTACAAAGTTACCATTGAGTATGAAGCAGCTAGCCCCGCTGTAGCTTGACTTATTATTACCCGTGCAGTAGCGATTGACGTAGTATTTATCAAGTGGATTTAATACTGGTAGCTGAGTGAAGTGATACATCAGCAAAAGCAGTTGCCCAAATAGAGAAATACCTGTTGCGAGGACGATATTTCGAGTTTTGAATCTACCTTTGATTTCTCGAAATAGCTGAGGATTCCAGTCACCAATTTTTTGAATCTGTGTACTTAGCATTAGATTTTTCTCCAAGTTAAAAAGATGAAAATGATAACCCTGATTTTTTCCTTCTTCCTTCTTCCTTCTTCCTTCATTAAGATGCTTGCTGGTGTCCCATCTTAAGGAAAATGGTTTCTAGGTCTTCTTGGGTGCAGTTGAATTCTGTTAGGGGAATATTGGCAGAGACAAGCGATCGCAACAAGTTTGCAGCATCTTCTCGATTGCCGGAAAAGTGTACGCGGACTTGTTGAGTTTCCGGTACTATTTCCCAACTTTCAACCCAAGGATGGTTTTTCAGTTCAGATGTCAGCACATCTAGTTTACCCAAAGTAGAGAGGAAAATTTGCTGGCGGCTAAGGCGTTTGTAAAGTTCTTCTAAAGGAGCACTTTCGACTAAATATCCGAGTTCCATGATGCCGACTGAGGTGCAGAGTTCTGCTAAGTCGCTGAGGACGTGGGAGGAGATAATTATAGTCATGCCAGCTTCTTGTAAGGCTTTAATTATTTCGCGGAATTGCATTCTAGCGATGGGGTCTAAGCCGGAAACTGGTTCATCTAGGAGTAGTAAAAGTGGCTCATGAATGATGGTTCTAGCTAAGCTGAGACGCTGTTTCATGCCTCGCGACAGGGTGGAAATAATGCTGTTACGTTTGTTAGCTAGTTGGACGAGTTCTAGAACTGCATAAAGTCGTTCTCTTTTGCGAGGATTTCGGAGGTTATAAAGTCTGGCAAAGTAGTCTAAATAATCCCAAACTGTGAGGTCGTCGTAAAGGGGAAAGTCATCGGGTAAATAGCCGAGACGTTGTTTGAGAATGGGGTTGCTTTCATCACAGAGGAGGCGATCGCCATTGATATAAATTTCGCCAGCCGTTGGTTCTTCGGCGGTGGCTAACATTCGCAGGAGGGTAGTTTTACCTGCGCCGTTGGGCCCGATGAGTCCGTAAACTTCGCCGATCGCGATTTGCAAGTCGATGTCATTGACGGCGATATGGCGATCGAATTGCTTGGTAAGTCCGCGAGTGTCGATTGCGAGTTCTTTTGTCATGTTTCTGGGGTGACGGGGATGAAACTTGAGTTTTCGGAGGAAAATTTTTAGTTAAACGGATGGTAGGCAAAACCATTCTCAGCTTATATATCGCTAGAGACAGTTGCCAATTTTGCCCACTCTACAGCTAAGGTATGTCTGAGGTAGTGGGACTTATGCAGCCTGATGTTTGAGGTAGTAAATGCGAAAAAGGTAGTCAGCAGCTAGCCTAGCCTTTAGCTTCAGCGATCGCCAAGGGTATTACGGAAATTGAAACGAGAACAGGACGGATTGAATCTGTGGCTACACCAATAAAACCTGCTGGCGTTGGATGGAGAGGAGAGGCGATCGCTAGCCTTAAATTCAAACTGTTAGTTTACCTATGCTGATACAATTATAACCTGGCAAGAATTTCTCACCTTGCACAAAAATTTCTATCGACCTCAAATCTTCAATCTAAAATCTCCAATTGATATGACTCAGAACTACCGCATTACTCTTTTACCAGGCGACGGCATTGGCCCTGAAATTATGGCAGTGGCGGTAGATGTCCTCAAACTTGTTGGCCAACAATTAGACCTTAGCTTTGAATTCCAAGAAGCATTAATGGGCGGCGTTGCTATCGACGCAACGGGCAACCCGCTACCGGATGAAACTTTGGAAATGTGCCGCAATAGCGATGCGGTATTATTAGCAGCAATTGGCGGTTACAAGTGGGATAATCTACCTCGCCACCAACGCCCAGAAACAGGATTGTTAGGATTAAGAGCAGGTTTAGGGTTATTTGCTAACTTGCGTCCCGCCACAATTTTACCTCAATTAGTTGATGCTTCTAGCTTGAAGCGAGAAGTAGTCGAAGGGGTTGATATTATGGTCATCCGCGAACTTACTGGCGGGATTTATTTTGGTAAACCCAAGGGTATTTTTGAAACGGAAACTGGCGAGAAACGCGGCGTGAATACGATGGCTTATACAGAATCAGAAATAGATCGTATTGGGCGAGTCGGATTTGAAACTGCCATGAAACGCGGTAAAAAGTTATGTTCTGTTGATAAAGCTAATGTCTTAGATGTATCGCAATTGTGGCGCGATCGCATCACCGAACTAGCAAAAGAATATCCCGAAGTCGAACTTTCTCACCTCTACGTTGATAACGCTGCCATGCAGTTAATTCGGTGGCCAAAACAGTTCGATACTATCGTCACCAGCAACCTTTTCGGAGACATTCTCTCCGATGCTGCTGCCATGTTAACTGGTAGTATTGGAATGTTACCATCTGCCAGTTTAGGTGCATCTAGCCCCGGCGTATTTGAACCCGTTCACGGTTCTGCACCAGATATCGCCGGACAGGATAAAGCTAATCCTTTAGCACAAGTTTTAAGTGCCGCAATGATGCTTCGTTACGCCTTAAATCAGCCTACTGCTGCCGATAAAATTGAAAAAGCCGTAGTGCAAGTTTTAGAACAAGGCTATCGCACTGGCGATATTAAATCAGAAGGCATGAAACTGGTAGGTTGTCGGCAAATGGGAGAGGCTTTAATTACGGAATTGAAGAATAGTTTGTAACCAGATCTCTTAATACCATTGTCACAAACCTTTAGGGGCGGGTTCGCCAATAGCTGTTAAAGAATACCCAAAGACTAAAAAACCCGCCCCACCCCGCGAGGAAGTCATTGATTGCAACTCATCCATAAATTTGATACTTTATGTGGAATAACATTGCTACACGCATTACTGAAGTAACAGGAGAAAAGTTTAAGATAGATAACCGCCGTTCAGTTAGTGGCGGATGTATTAATCAAGGGTATCAAATCAGCGACAGTTCCCGCAGTTATTTTGTGAAATTAAATCAAGCATCACAAATAGCAATGTTTGAGGCAGAAATATTAGGATTGCAGCAAATGTGGGATACTCAGACAATTCTAGTTCCTCAACCTATTTGTTGCGGAACAGAGGGAAATTCTGCTTATATTGTGTTAGAATGGCTGGATTTAGGAGGGCGCGGTGATAATCAAGCTTGGGAAAAGATGGGGTGCAAATTAGCAGCGATGCACCAATACAATCCCTCTGATTCTACTTTATCAAGGGCTGGTTTTGGTTGGGATATTAATAATACAATTGGTTCAACGCCACAGATTAATACTTGGACGGAAAATTGGGCTGATTTTTGGGCAGAACATCGGATTGGTTATCAATTAAAATTGGCTAAACGTCGAGGCGGTCATTTTCCCCTTGGGGAACGTTTATTAGCAGCGATCCCCGATTTATTAGCCGACCATAAACCGCAACCTTCTCTAGTTCACGGCGATTTATGGGGAGGAAATGCAGGGGTAATATCTACAGGAGAACCCGTGATTTTCGATCCAGCATCCTATTGGGGAGATAGAGAAGTTGATATCGCGATGACAGAGTTATTTGGCGGCTTCTCGGCGGCGTTTTATCGTGGATATAATGATGTTTTGGCCTTAGAGGGAGGTTATGAGAGGAGGAAGATTCTATATAATCTCTATCACATTTTGAATCACTTTAATTTGTTTGGGGGGAGTTATGAGTCGCAAGCGAATCAGATGATTAATCAGTTGTTGCGGTAGAAGGTAGGATAATTTAAAATATTTAAAACTAGCCATAACTGGAAATTTTTACTTTCCTAATGCTTGTTGACATCGAGCTAAATAGATTTGAGCCACTGTATCTGGCCCAGTTTTTTGCAGACACTCTTCCAACAATTTTTCGGCTTCTTTAAACTCCTTTTGGTGACAAAAAATCAGAGCTTGTTCAAATTTGGTTTTAGTGGCAAATTTAGCATCTCTTAGTGGGGGAGAGTCCGCATCAAAAACTTCATAGACTCCAACTAATTCCACTTTACCCTTGACCTTAGCCTGACCAATAAAGCGGACAGAGTAAGCTTCAGGTTTTTGTAATTCAAAATAGGTGCAATCGCTAATCAGTAATGGTACACCATAGTGTTTCGTTAACTCTTCAATTCGGGCGGCTACATTCACCGTATCTCCGATGACAGTTCCATCCATCCGAGATTTTCCTCCCACTATTCCTAGCATTGATATTCCTGTATTAATTCCAATCCCAATCTTGATGGGTGGAAGATCGGGATTGTGATAAGTGATATTATATTCCGCGAGTGCTTGCAACATCGCAATTCCTGCATTGACTGCATGATCTACGTTACCATTGAATAAAGCCATAATCGCATCGCCAATATATTTATCAATAAATCCATTATTTTCCAAAATTACAGGTTCCATCCACGATAAATAGCTATTGATAAATTTAAAATTATCCTGGGGAGTCATTCTTTCAGATAAACTGGTGAAATCTCGAATATCCGAAAATAACACAGAAATCTCCTGTTGAATTTGATCGCCTAATTGGATATCAATAATACTAGATTTGTCTAATAACTGGAGAAACTGACGAGGAACAAAGCGTAAAAAAGACTCATTTAGTTCTTCCAAGATGCGCTCTTTCTTGTGTAGTTCAGCAATCAACTTAGATTGTTCAAGAGTTAACTGTTTTAACTCCTGGTTCATTCGCACAAATTGAGCATTTTTTTTAGCAATATTTCTATCTTGGTGATAGCTATATATTGCCTCTCTTACAGTTAATATCAGGTCTTCATTCTGCCAAGGTTTAGCAAGATAACGGTAGAGTTTTGCATACTTAACGGCATTAGCTACTGCTTCAATTGTTGCTTGACCTGTAAGCATCACTTTCAGAGTTTTGGGAGAAATATCGTGTACTCTTCTTAACAATTCATCTCCCTTCATCTCTGGCATCACATAGTCAGAAATAATCAGCGGAATTTCATAATTCTCTGCCATCAATTCCTTCAGTAGTTCTAACGCATCTTCACCCCCTTCAGCAATTTCAATGATATAGTCATTGCTCAAGGATTTTCTGAGTTCTGCTTTTAGACTTGTAAGGATAGTTAATTCATCATCAACGCAGATAATTACATTTTTAGTCATGGTTTTTCTAAACCAGATTTAATGGCTTCTATCAACTCTAATTCTGACCAAGGTTTAAATAAGCAGCGATAGAGATTGGCTGATTGCTGAGCGCGTTCTATGGCACTATCATCAGCTTGACCTGTGAGCATTATTTTTACAATTTTGGGAAACTTTTCATGGACGCGAGTTAGGAATTCATCACCCTTCATTCCTGGCATTAGCCAATCAGAAATAATCAAAAGAATACTAATATCTTCATCGTGCAATTCATCAATTAAATCTAGAGCATCATTGGCATCCTCGGCAATTTCATAACTATAAGCATCGCCAAAGGCTTTTCTGAGTTGTGCTTTGAGACTTTGCAACACAACTTTTTCGTCATCTACGCATAAAATGAATGGTTTAGACATGGTGGTAATGGATAATGGTTGATGTTTGATATTTAATTGAGATTAATCATAGGAAAAATCAGCCTATGATGGGAGATTCATGGGTAGAAAAACTGTGAAAGTAGTTTTTCCGGGAACGGATTCAGCTTCAATTGTTCCTTGATGTTTTTCCACAATTTTCTTAACTATATCCAATCCTAAACCGCTACCTTCTCCAGGTGCTTTGGTGGTAAAGAATGGCTCGAAGATGCGCGGAATAATTTCTGGTAAAATTCCCGAACCACTATCCGTAATACTAACTTTTGCTTGCTCTTCAACTTGGGTAACATCAATTGTTAGTGTACCGCGATTATCCATTGCTTGGATAGCATTATGGACAATATTTGTCCAAACTTGATTCAATTCATCGGGATAACAGTAAAAATGCGGTAAATCTATATAGTTACGAATGACAGTTACTCCTTGTTTTAAAGAATTTTGATACAGTGTTAAGACAGTATCAATGCCTTGAATTACACTAGCTTTGATACGCTTACCCGTCTCGTCGTAATGAGCATAAGTTTTTAAGGCAAACACAACTTTTGTTGCACGTTCCGTAGCAGTATAGATGATTTGGGTACTTCTTTGCAGCCCAGAAAGGTTGTAGGCAATTTCTAGAAGATTCCGGCTATCTGAACGTCTGAGTAAAGGAAAGAAGGGTACAATATCTTGATAGATTTCCATATCTATTAAAGTATCTGCGATTACATCAGAATTGCTAATTTTTTCATCTTCCATTTGTCTAATTAATTCTCGCTTTAGCTTCCGAGATTCTTTGAGAGAAACCGTTGAAATTTTGTGAATAGAGCGTTCTACTAAGGCAAAGAAAATTTCAAGTTCTTCTGGAGAAAAGGTGCGAATCATCGTCGGCAATTCTGCGAAGGTTTCAGCCAAATATTTAGACATATTGCCCACTGAAGAACGAATTGCACCTAGTGGGGTATTAACTTCATGGGCGATGCTAGCAACAAGTTGTCCTAATGTTGCCATTTTTTCAGATTGAATTAGTTCTTCTTGGGTAGCTCGTAGTTGTTTTAAAATCGCAGTCAATTCCTCATTTTTCTGTTGCAAAGTCTCATTATTTTGTTGAAGATGCTTTTGCAGAAAACGCATTTGACATTGGGTTTCAACGCGCGCTAATACTTCTTCGGCTTGAAAAGGTTTAGTAATGTAATCTACTCCACCCACAGCAAAAGCTTTGACTTTATCTAGCACTTCATTAATCGCACTGATAAAAATAACTGGAATGTCGCGAGTGACTTCATCGGCTTTAAGTTTTTGGCAGACTTCATAACCACTTATACCTGGCATCATGATATCCAGTAAAATCAGATCGATAGGAATATTTTGGGCAATAGATAAAGCTTGAAAGCCATCTCTTGCAGGTCTAATTCTGTATCCTCGATCTGCTAAAATTCCCGCTAAAAGACGCAAATTTTCTGGAATATCATCAACAACTAAAATATCAGCTTTTTCGGGCATCATCGAATGGTCATTCATGTTATTTAAGTAGAGTTTATGGCGACAGAAAATTTATGTATGCGTTCCCAGTCAAAAACTAGCAACGATAACAATAAGAGGCAATAGCTGATTCGGTTATGGCTTCACCCGTTGAATTAAGAGGGCTATTTTGTCATACTCAAAATTATGTGCTAAACTTGCCAACGCCTCAGCTAGCCCAGGATTTAGGGGGCGCATCTCCTCAATATAGCTATCGACTTTCATCATGTCGGAGAATTTTACAGCTTCTAACAAATTAGCTAATAACTCGCTAGGCAATGCCAAAATAGATGATTTGAGTTCGTCTTGAGTTTGGCTATTAGACTGATGAGCGAAACTTTTAGCGGTAGCTTCTTCATAAATAAAGCGCACACCAATGTGTTTCTCAATCGCAGTAAAAATATCAGCCTCCCGGAATGGCTTCCGCATAAAATCATCGCAACCTGCTGATAGAATCACAGCCCTTTCTTCTTCTAAAACACTAGCAGTCAGAGCAATAATTGCCGTTGCTTGACCTTTAGTGCTACCTTTGATCTGTTTTGTTGCCTCGTAGCCATCCATCACTGGCATCCTCATATCCATCCAGATTAAATGAGGTTCCCAACTATCGGCAATTTCTACCGCTTCTTTGCCATCCATCGCTTCTTTTAAGGCAAAACCAAAGGGATTCAGGAGTTGAATTAGCAGTTGGCGATTGAGGGGTTTATCATCAACAATTAGAATTCGATATTGGGGTTGATTTGGCTCTAAAGCAATTGCTCGTCGTGCTAATTGTTTACTCTCAATTTCGCTCGCATCAACGACGTTGACTTGAATATTAAATTTGAAATTGGTGCCGCTACCAACTTCACTGCTGACCGCGATCTCTCCTCCCATTAACTGCACAAATTTACGGCTAATTGGTAATCCTAAACCCGTACCTTCCTGTGCTTCTTTACCTGTTTGAGTTTGTACAAAAACTTCAAATAACGAGTCTAATTCTTCGGGGGCAATGCCAGGGCCAGAGTCTTCGACTTCAAACCGCAGCATAGTTTTTTCTGATTCATCGGTTATTTGTTTGGTTGCTGTACCTGTGACTAACGATCCACCATCGGTTACTACTCTAACTGAAACGCCTCCTACTTGCGTAAACTTGAGGGCGTTATTGAGTAAGTTAATTAAGATTTGGCGCAGTTTGACTTCATCAGTTCGCACGTAGCGAGGAACATCAGGACTACGCTCAAAAATTAACTGTAAACGTCGATCGTCGGCTTTCAGATGAAACATATCTTCTAAATCATCTAGCAGGCGATAAAGATCGAAGTTTTTTTCGTTGAGGGTAGTGTGTCCCGCTTCAATTTTTGATAAATCTAAAACGTTGTTGATCAAGGAGAGTAGATGCTCCCCGCTACGGCTAATAATGCCGACATTCTCTATGTGTTCAGATGGTAAAGTTTTGCTGCGAGTCATAATTTGGGAAAAACCCAAAATGGCATTGAGAGGCGATCGCAATTCGTGGCTCATATTAGCAAGAAAGATACTTTTTGCTTCGTTGGCAACTTCCGCTTTCTCTTTAGCTTCCGCTAGTTCAGCATTTAACTCATCAACTTTTCTAGCTGCAAGACGGAGCTCGATTTCATCCATGACTATCCCGGCTAGATCGTTCAAAATTCCCATTTCCTGTGGAGAAATAGGACGTGGTTGTTTGTCGATCGCGCATAAGGTTCCCAAGCTATAGCCGTCGTGAGTTTGTAGCGGAGCTCCGACATAAAAACGTAATCCAAAGTCGCTAGTTACCAGGGAATTTGTGGCTGCCCGTGCATCTTTAGTAGCGTCTGTAACAACGTAGATATCAGGAGAAAGAATAGCCGATGCACACAAGCCTGGGGAACGGTCAATTTGCTGAATATCTAAGCCATGACGTGACTTAAACCAAATGCGATCGTTGTCTACTAAACTAACAACAGCAATGGGTACTTGTAGCAGTCGAGCTACAATTGCGGTAACGCGGTCAAAAGTACCTTCGGGGCGTGTATCTAAAATTTCATAACGTTGAAGCGCTTTCAGACGTTCGGTTTCATTGTCAGGAATCAATTTTTGATTATTCATAACCGCTGTTGGAGTGATTTTGAGATTACTTAGTTTTGACTGAATAAGTAGATGCTAAACCTAGTGTTCAAATAGTAGTAGGACTTACGCAAAAGTATTTGTAAAGCTGCCGTCTCAGCATTGAGTATAACCCTGGGATGGCTGCGTTACTAAGCGTGATGCCTAAGTCTTAAGTAGATTAAACCTTGGCGCACCATTGTAGCAAAAGCTCTCGTAATTGTGATATGTTTTAATCTGGGCAATCGCTATTCTCGGAGCAAAGCCATGTCAGAAGATTTTTCCTTCGACGAACTCTTGAACAAAAGTTTTGCCGCCTTCACAGAAGCCGAAAATCAAGTCGGACAGTGCAACGTTTTAGTTATCGGCAAAACTGGCGTAGGTAAAAGCACCCTCATCAACGCCGTTTTTCGCGATCGCTTAGCAGAAACAGGTGTCGGAAGACCTATAACCCAAGGGATTCGCCAATATACTAAGCCCAATTGTCCCATAACTGTCTATGATACCCCAGGACTAGAGCTAAACGCCGAACAAATTAAAATTGTCCAGCTTAATGTTGCTAAACTAATTGACGAGCAAAGGCTCCTACACCCCATAGAACACATTCACGTCGTTTGGTACTGCATTAATCAGGGAACTAATAGAATAGAACCAGTGGAAGAAAACTGGCTCAAAGATATTGAAATCAAAGATGTGCCAACGATCTTGGTACTCACTCAAACCACAAGTAAAAAACCGAGTGAGTTTTTCAAAGAATTAGAACACATGAATTTGCCCGTGAGCCAGATCATACCAGTGCTAGCAGAACCAGAAGAAATTGACGACGATTACACCATTAAAGCACACAGTTTAGATCGTTTAGTACATTATACTTTTCAGTTGTTACCAGAAGTAGCAAAAAAAGCATTTGTTAAAGAACAAATTGCTAGCATTGCTCTCAAAGGCGAGATGGCTTTCAAGTATGTAACTGGTTATGTTGCTGGCTCTGCTATTATTGGGGCAACTCCCATACCCTTTGCTGATGCGCCGATACTTGTGACAGTCCAAACAGCGATGATTGCTAATATTACTGCGATCTTTGGATTGCCCTTTGATAAAGGATTTATCTCTGCTATGTTTTCCACAATTACAGGTGCAAGCGGGGTGACTGCTGTTGGTAGAAATATTGTTACTAACTTACTCAAAATGATCCCAGGTGCCGGCACTTTAGTCGGAGGTGCTATTTCTGGTGCTACGGCAGCAACTTTAACACTTGCTCTCGGTTTAGCTTACATTGAAGTGCTTAAGGCTTATATTAAAGCTCAAATTAATGGAGAAAATATTTCTTTATCCGATCTCAGTAAAATGTTTGTTGAGTTATATAAGGATTATCTAGAGTCTGGACGCAAAACTTTGAAAGAAGACCAACCAATTCCTCCCAAAAATATCAATATTGAGTAATATTAAGGCGGGCGATTGAAATCGCGTCTACACAAATGAAGTCCGCCTACGCGGACTTAAGAAAAGAATAAAATTAGCAAATTTTATGAACTTTAATTCAGGTGCAACAGTCAGCACTCAGTTAGTGCTGGCGGGTTTTAGTGTCGCCGTTGACGAATTGTTGGCTTGACGTAAGCAGGAATGTCATTGAGCTGTACAATAATTTCAGGCTTACTAATCATTAATTATGTCCACCACTTACACTGTAGAAATCCTCCACCAAGGCAAAAGCTATACCATAGAAGTGCCAGAAGATCAAAAAATTCTTACCACTGCCGAGAAAGCTGGTATAGAGTTGCCAAATTCTTGCAATGCAGGAGTCTGTACCACTTGTGCGGCTCAAATTATCGAAGGTAAAGTCGATCAAGATGACTGTATGGGGGTAAGTCCCGAACTTCAGAAAGAAGGATTTGTCTTGCTGTGCATTGCCTATCCCCGCTCTAACTTGAAAATTGAAACAGAAAAGGAAGAGATTGTGTACAATCGCCAATTCGGTCAATCCTGAAAGTAAGCTAGAATTAACAATTGAACCCCTAAAGGTTGCAAATACTACGGAGTCCTCCATGACAACCAATTTCATTACCTTAGAAATTGATCTCCCAGAAACTGTGGAGCAATTGCACGCAGCAATTGAGGCGGAACTCCAAAAACAAGGGGAACCTTTACGCTGGGCCGTTACAGACGTGGATGTGGTGCGGCAAAAGGCTACAATTGAAGGCTACGTGCTCGTAGAAGCGACAAAAGTAGAGATTGAAACACCTGTAACCCCGTGAACCGCCGTCATTTTACAGTGGTTTTGATTGTCCCCACAGGGGTTGGCGCGTCCATTGGCGGCTATGCTGGCGATGCGCTACCAGTTGCCAGAGCGATCGCCCAAATTTGCGATACACTGATTACTCACCCCAACGTTCTCAACGGCGCTCAGTTGTATTGGCCTTTACCTAACGCTCTCTACGTCGAAGGCTACGCCCTTGACAAATTTGCCTCTGGATGCTGGGGTTTGCAGCCAGTTCATCAAAACCGCATTGGTTTAATCCTCGACTCAGGGATTGAACCAGACTTGCAACTGCGTCACTTGCAAGCCGCTGATGCTGCTAGAGCGACATTAGGAATTAATATTACCGATTATGTACTGACAGATATGCCTTTGGAGGTAGAGTTACGCACCTCTAATTCTGGGGCATCTTGGGGTACGATCGCCAATCCGGATAGTTTACTGCGGGCAGCAGAAGGGCTGATTAAACAAGCAAAAGTAGAAGCGATCGCAGTTATTGCCCGATTTCCCGATGACGAAGGCAGCACGCAGTTGCAACAGTACAGGTATGGCCAAGGAGTTGACCCCCTCGCCGGTGCAGAAGCCGTAATTAGCCACTTAATCGTCAAAACCTTTAAAATACCTTGTGCCCACGCCCCCGCCCTGTTACCACTACCTCTAGATTCTCAGATTTCAGCGCGATCGGCAGCCGAAGAAATCGGTTATACCTTCCTACCTTGCGTACTGGCGGGATTAAGTAAAGCCCCCCAATTTGTCACCGAGGAGAAAATTACCCAATCCCCAATAACTGCCGCTGACGTAGATGCAGTAGTCATACCCGCAACAGCTTGCGGCGGCAGTGCTATCCTAAGTCTAATTCAGCGATCGGCAGTGCAAATTATCGCTGTCGCCGAAAATCAAACCCAAATGCAAGCAACCCCAGACAAATTAGGAATTAAAGCTTTACAGGTAAACTCATATTTAGAAGCATTAGGAGTATTAGTAGCTCATAAAGCTGGAATTAATCCAGCAATGCTACACCCCAAAATCCCGCCCTTACATCGCCTATCTATCCAGGCTAATAGCTAATTGGTAATTGGTAATTGGTAATGGCTAATCGCTAATCGCTAATCGCTAATCGCTAATCGCTAATTACCCATCTCCCCTGCTCCCCCGCTCCCCCGCCCCCTGCCCCCCTGCTCCCCTGCTCCCCTGCTCCCCTGCTCCCCCGCTCCCCCGCCCCTAGTCCCTTCTTCCAAAGTGCCAGAACAACTTCCTAACAATTCCGAACTCGAACCCCTAACACGCACTCAAATTCTAGTAGCAATGGGAGTGACAGCAGTGATTTTGCTGGCCATTGCCAAATTGTGGCTGCAATTTGGATCTGTTTCCTTGTTACCTGTCAAATTAACACCCTTAGCCTTAATTTGGGGGCTAGCGATCGGCATAACAATTACAGTTGCGAGTACAATCATCTACCGCTTATGGCCAGCTTATCGCCGTAGTGCTGACATTTACTTAGAATTAGTGCTTAAACCCCTATTTTGGCCAGACTTAATTTGGCTGGGACTTCTACCAGGAATGAGCGAAGAATTACTATTTAGAGGTGTAATGTTATCTGCCTTTGGGTTTAATATTACTGCCTTAGTATTATCTAGTTTTTGCTTTGGTATTTTGCACTTGGGAGGGTGGCAACAATGGCCCTATGCAGTTTGGGCAACGGCGGTAGGATTTTTACTTGGGTATAGCGCCTTAGAAACGGGCAATTTATTAGTGCCAATTGTAGCTCATATCTGCACAAATGTAATTTCTAGCTGCATTTGGAAACTAGAAAGCAAAGGATTCAAGTAATAGTTCTAATTCTGACTACTAACTCCTGCCTTTTAGTCGGCTGACAGCTTTCATCCGATGCAGCTACTACCGAGAGAATTTCAGCAATTTTTCCTGTACAGTAAGAACATCGGAGAAATTATTAAATTTCGGTTAAAGGTTGGGGTAATGCGAAATCGGCAGGAGCGGTTACTCTCTAATTTAGATAAAAATAAAAAAGTTAGCGATCGCTCTTCAGTTTCAGAGGCGCTACGGCTGCGCGATCGCGCGATCGCCGCCTCTAACAACGGTATCGTCATCGCTGATGCCAGACTACCAGACTGTCCCATTATCTACTGCAATCCTGCCTTTGAAAGGATCACGGGCTATTCCCAAGCAGAAATAGAGGGTAAAAATTGCCGCTTTTTGCAAGGGCCAGACACCGATCCTGCGGCCCTAGAAGAACTCCGCAACGCTTTGCGGGAAGGGCGTGCTTGTGAAGTAGTCTTAAAAAATTATCGCAAAGACGGAACCCATTTCTGGAACAAACTGGCAATTTCTCCCGTGCGGGACAAAAAAGGCCAATTAACTCACTTCATCGGCGTACAATCCGATATTTCCTACCGCATAGAAGCGCAGGAATCGCTACATCAAGCCACAGCTCAATTGCAAACAATTTTAGAGGCAGTACCGGGAACAGTTTCTTGGATTAGTTCAGATTTACGCTACTTAGGAGTTAACCACCATTTGGCGAGACTTCACGGCTTGTCTCCAGAGGCATTTGCTGGCAAAGACATCGGATTTCTGGGTTCAAGCTCTGAATTTTGCCAATTTGTACGCTCCTTTTTTGCTAGTCCCAAGACAGAAGCAATAGAAGAAATGACCGCAACGCTGCCAACAGCAAATGGGCCGAACCTGCGGCACTATCTGATTGTGGCTCAAAAGTACAATGAGGGTAAAGCAGCTTTCACTATTGGGATTGATATTACTGAGCGCAAGCTAGCAGAAGAAGCACTGGTACTGACGCGCAAAGCTGTGGAAAGTTCTAGCGACGCGGTGGGAATGGCTGATGCTAGAGGCACTCACATCTATCAAAATCAGGCCTTCTCCGAGCTATTTGAATACGAAACTGTGGAAGAATTCAACGCCTCTGGCGGCATACCGATCGTGTTTGCAGATCCCGCCGTTGCTGAGGATGTTCTCAAAACGATTATGAGTGGTAATTCTTGGCGTGGCGAAGTTACTAAGCGCACTCGCACCGGTCAAACCATTCAAGTTTTAATGCGTGCGGATGCGATTAAGGATGCTGCTGGCAAAATTGTGGGACTGATCGGCATCTCAACGAACATTACCGATCGCAAACGCACAGAACAAGAACTCCGCCAAAGCGAACAAAGATTCCGATCGCTAATTGAAAATGCTACAGATATCATCTTGATTGTGGACGCAGACGGGATCTGCCGCTATGTCTCGCCTTCCCAAGAGCGGATTTTAGGCTACTCCAGAGAAGAAGTGCTGGGGGAATCTATATTTAATTGGGTTCACCCCGATGAATTACACCTAGTACGCCGAGTGCTAGATGGGGTAATTAAACACCCCTGCGTGGGTTTAGGCTTGGCGGAATACCGCGTGCGGCACAAAAATGGGAAGGAGTGCGTGTTGGAGGCGGTGGCGACGAATCTGCTCGAAGAACCTGCTGTACAAGGAATTGTGGTCAATTGCCACGATGTGACTGAACGCAAGGCGGCTGAAGACCAATTACTTCATGATGCTCTGCACGATGCTTTGACAGAATTGCCAAATCGAGCCTTGTTGATGGATCGTCTCGGACAAGCTTTGGCTCGCGCTAGACGTAATCCCAATTATCGCTTTGGTGTCATATTTTTAGATTTGGATCGGTTTAAGGTGATCAATGACAGCCAAGGACATCAGGCTGGCGATCGCCTACTCTACGCGATCGCCCGACGATTGATGAGCTGTCTGCGCTCTGGCGATACTGTAGCGCGTCTGGGAGGGGACGAATTCATCATCCTGCTAGAAGAAATCGAAGATGTCAGCGTGGCGATCGCCACAGCCAACCGCATACAGCAGGCCCTCGAACAACCCCTACACCTAGAAGGCCACAAAGTTACTGTCACTGCTAGCATGGGCATTGCCCTCAGTACCCCTGAGTATCAGTGGCCAGGGGACATCCTGCGAGACGCAGACATTGCTATGTATCGGGCGAAAGCTCTCGGTAAAGCTCGCTATCAGGTGTTCGCGGCTGCTATGCACACCCACGCTGTGGCGCTGATGCAGTTAGAGAGCGACTTACGCCGAGCGGTAGAGCTTACTTGCGGGGAAGAAGGGGCTGAAGAAGGGGCTAGGGGACAGGGGCTAGGGGCTAGGGAAAGAGAAGAAGAGACTGGGGACTGGGGACTAGAGATTAGAGAAACAGAAGAAGAAAATTCTTCCCTAGCCCCTAACCCCTATACCCTAATCCCTTCTTCAGCCCCTCACCCCTCACCCCTCACCCCTTCTTCCCCCTTTGTCCTTTACTATCAGCCGATCGTTTCCCTCAGTCGTGGTATCGTAGTCGGGTTTGAAGCTCTAGTACGCTGGTTGCATCCAGAACGGGGTTTGGTAACACCCGCAGAGTTTATCCCTGTAGCAGAAGAAACTGGATTGATCGTACCGTTAGGCCAGTGGGTACTACGGGAAGCTTGCAGTCAGATGGTTAAATGGCAAAAGAGCTTGAAGTCTCACACCCCAGGCGAGTTCGACTTCAATTGTAGAGGTGTAAGTTTGAACTCGAATCCTGAATTGTGGGCACAGCAGTTCCAACTTGGAGATATAGATTCTAGTTCAAAATTAGATAACACTTTATTTGGTTGTGACTTGGAAGTGTCGGTAGACGACAACCAGTCGCTTCGGCATCGCCCACTCATAAATAAGGCAGTGGAGGAGCCAAATTTGCCAATTCCCAGTTGTGAATTACCCGTTTCTAATTACCAATTACCTCTTCCTAATTCTCAACTGACCATAGCTGTTAACCTTTCGGGCAGACAATTTGCTCAGCCTGACTTAATAGAGCAAATTAAACAAGTGCTAGAGGAAACAGGTTTAGATGGTCAGTATTTAAAGTTAGAAATTACGGAAAGCGTGGTGATGGAAGATGGAGAATCAGCCGTGACGATGCTCTCGCAATTGAGAGATTTAGGGATTCATCTATGTATTGATGACTTTGGGACGGGCTATTCTTCTCTCTCGTACCTGCACCGTTTCCCAATTAATACTTTGAAAATCGATCGGTCTTTTGTCAGTAGGATGGGTGTAGATGGCGATAATTCTGAGATCGTGCGTGCGATCGTCATGTTAGCTCACAGTTTAGGTATGGATGTAGTGGCGGAAGGCGTAGAAACTTCCCACCATCTCGCTCAATTGCGATCGCTTGGATGCGAATTTGGTCAAGGATATTTTTTCTCTAAACCTGTAGACAGCGAAGCGGCGACAGCTTTGCTAAGTCCTGCACTCCAATGGTAAGTCGAAGGAAGAAGGAAGAAGGAAGAAGGGGGAGATGGGGGGAGATGGGGAGATGGGGGGTAATTTATCTTCTTCCTTGACTGCTAGCCAATTACCAATTCCCAATTACCAATTCCCAATTACCAATTCCCAATTACCAATTTTGCGGGTACAAGATTTACAGCAACATTATACTTTAGAACGCAATTTTTTAGACCAAATATTTTCGAGAACGGGACAGGTAATTAAAGCAGTAGACGGCATTAATTTAGAACTATATCCAGGGGAAATTTTAGGATTAGTTGGAGAATCTGGTTGCGGCAAAAGTACACTTTCTCGCACAATTTTACAGCTAATTCGTCCCACCGGAGGCAAAGTTGAATTTTTGGGAACCGATTTAACTGCACTCTCCCGCGATGCTGTGCGATCGCACCGCCGCGACATTCAAATGGTATTCCAAGATCCCCACGCTTGCCTTAACCCCATGATGACTGTGGGACAAAGTATTGCCGATCCTTTGTTCATCCACAAATTGGCGACTCCAGACGCAGCTAAAAAACAAGTATTGGCTATGCTAGAACGGGTGGGTTTGACACCATCTGAAGAGTATTATCAACGCTATGCAGGCGAGTTATCGGGGGGACAACAGCAGCGAGTGGCGATCGCGCGCGCTCTTATTACCCGCCCTAAATTGTTAATTTGCGACGAACCCGTGAGTATGTTGGATGCTAGCGTGCAGACGCAGGTATTAGAGCTGATGTTGGAGTTAAAAGCAGAATTTAACCTTACTTATTTGTTTATTACCCATGACCTTTGGGTAGCCAGATTTTTTTGCGATCGCATTGCCGTTATGAACTCTGGTAAAATTGTGGAAATCGGCGCGACAAAAGAGATTTTTACCAATCCTCAACACCCTTATACTCAACAACTTTTACAAGCTGCGCCTTTACTTGCTCGAACGTAATGCCACCGGTTGATCTCATAATTGGTAGGAACTCAGCAATGCTTTGCTCCTACCAATACTGCATTCATTATTAACTCTTCAAAAATGTATCAGGATCGATCCCAGATTCCCGAAGTTTCTGAATCAAAGATTCTAATTGAGCTTCTGCTTGTTCGGCGCGTTGCCGCTCAAATTCAGCGCGCTCGCGCTCAAATTCAGCTTCAGTCAAAACCCAATTTCCTTCAGCATCATACCAGCGCAACCACAATCGCTCAACTCCCTGATACTCTCCTTGCCACAAACCCAAACCTAAATCAATATCGGAAATCCACACCCGCGAATCTTGCAACTGTAGTTCTTGATAATGCGATCCTACGAGTTTAAACACTCGTACCTGATTGGTATAACGGCTAAAAACCACATAGTAAGGAATGCGTAAAATCCGCTCGTAAACCTCCCATTTTCCAGGCTTTTTCTGCTCAGTTTGACCTCGTATTGTTTGCCCATTTCCTGGCACTTGAAGAGCCTCTGGCGGCGTTTCGAGTTCAATTTGTCCTAAATCTTCCTTCTCCGTGCCAGGGGAAAGGAGTTCAATAACAACAAAGGGATTAACGGCCTCTTGCCAGACAACGTAACTCAGGCGCATATCGACTTGATCGTAAAGTCGGGGTACGCCGACAACGCCAAACCAATCCGGCCGCTTGTACCAATTAGGATGGCGCGAGTCGTAGTAAAGGTTGATGTCGCTGCCGCAAAAAACCTCAGATTGGGAATACTGAGAAGGCTGAAATGTCTGGGTCAGCAGTTGGGGTTGTAAATCGTGAAATTCGTCCGGCAAACCAGGCTCCTCTGGATCTTCACTTGGTAGATCGTACATCGTGGGTAAAGTTTCTCTGGGCGATCGCGGCGGATCTGTTTGAGGAACAGGATATTTAAAGGGAAACATAAAAT
The DNA here is from genome assembly GCF_000180455.1 of Kamptonema sp. PCC 6506. Classification (NCBI taxonomy): domain Bacteria; kingdom Bacillati; phylum Cyanobacteriota; class Cyanophyceae; order Oscillatoriales; family Microcoleaceae; genus Kamptonema; species Kamptonema sp. PCC 6506. The sequence continues at coordinate 3,811 of NZ_CACA01000343.1, read as the reverse complement.
TTAGGCAGAATCACTGGCTTTATGTTAACATCGGCCTCAATCTAACTACTTGGCAAATTTTTTTAGTGTCGAGCGTACTTTTAAAATAGTGCCGTTTTGTGCTAATAACTACTATCTGTCCCAACATCGGGATAGCAGTGTCACCCTGGAGGGTATTTCATGTCAGGTAGCGAATTAAAAGCAGATTTCTGGATGAGCGAGTACATCACGCCTTGGGATATTTACGTTCACGGCGTTACTAGCGTCCTTGCTTACAAAAAAACTGCTTTTCAGGAGATGTACGTCGTTGAAACCGGTACTTATGGTAAAGGGTTGGTTTTAGATGGTAAATGGCAGTCCTGTACTGGCGACGAGTTCCTGTACCACGAACCGCTAGTTCACCCGGCGATGATTTTGCACGGTTCGCCACGCAAAGTGCTCGTGCTCGGAGGCGGGGAAGGCGCTACAATTCGGGAAGTGCTGCGCTGGAAAACCGTTGAAAAAGTTGTGATGATCGACATTGACGGCGAAGTAGTCGAAGCTTGTAAAGAATACTTGCCAGAAATGCACCAAAATGCTTTTGATGACCCTCGTTGTGAGGTGGTAATTGGTGATGCTTTGGAATTCTTAGATACTACTGGTAATGATTGGGATGTAGTGATTTCTGACTTGTCAGATCCGATTGAAGAAGGGCCTTCTTTCCAGTTGTTTACTAAGGACTATTTTGAGAAAGTTCGCCGCGTGATGTCACCATCTGGCTATTTTGTGGTGCAAGCGGGGCCTGTTTCTCCGGCAGAGTTGAAAATGCACGCTCGGATTGTCAATACTCTCAAGTCTGTTTTTCCGAATGTTCAGTCTTTGACGAGCTATATTTCTACTTACGGTGCGCCTTGGGGTTTTGCGATCGCTTCGACGCAGGCGATCGATACCAGGCCAGAACCGGCAGATACCGATAAAGTGTTGGCGGAGAAAACTACTGGTGGTTTCCGTATGTTGGATGGGATTACTTTGTTAGGATTGATGCAATTGCCTGGTCATGTGCGTCAGGCGATCGCATCTGAAACTGAAGTTTACACTATGGCAGAACCACCGAAGTTTTTCGGTAAGGGCTCTGTCGGACAATAAAGTTTACAGGACTTACGCAAACCCGGTTTCTGGGACGACCTGCGTAAGTCCTATACAAGCAACAAATTGTCTCAGGTGGAAGATGGGGGTGTGTCGCCACAAATTCACCTGATGGAGAACCGCTTTGAGGCGTTGCGATCGGCCTTAGCGATCGTTCAAGCTAAGATTATTTAATGTAGAGTTTTTTATCAGTATTAAAATCTGAGTTTGTATCTAATCTAACTGCAACCATTTCCTCGCTCTTCCTAATAATTGGTTTAAGTTTTCTATCGGCCATAATCTAACTACACCGTCATCATAACCGGCCGCTAAATACTTACCATCTGGGGTAAAACAAACACTAAATACTGGACTTTCTATTTCAATAAATTGCACCCCATCCTTATAGCCAATGAAATCTGCAATTAAATTACCTGATAAATCCCACAATTTAACCGTGTTGTCGAATGAACCCGTAGCCAGATACTTGCCATCTGCACTTAAACTGACACTCCTGACCGAGTGAGTATGACCGGTGAAGGTTTGGAGTGCTTCTTTGGTTTCTATTGACCACAATTTGGCCGTTTTGTCCTCTGAACCCGTAGCCAGATACTTGCCATCTGCACTTAAACTGACACTCCATACCCAATTAGTATGGCCGATGAAGGTGTGGATTTCTGCTTTGGTTGCTGTTGACCAAAGTTTCGCTGTCTTGTCCCATGAACCCGTAGCCAGATACTTGCCATCTGCACTCAGACTAACACTCATTACACTCATTACTAAGTCAGTCTGACAGGTGAAGGTGTGGAGTTCTTTTTTGGTTTCTGTTAACCACACTTTGGCTGTATTGTCAGATGAACCAGTAGCCAAATAATTGCCATCGCTACTTAAACTGACACTCCATATCGAGTTAGTATGACCGATGAAGGTGTGGATTCCTGCTTTGGTTGCTGTTGACCAGAGTTTTGCTGTCTTGTCCCATGAACCCGTAGCCAGATATTTGCCATCTACACTCAAACTGACACTTCTTACCGATTGAGTATGACCAATGAAGGTATGGAGTGCTTCTTTGGTTTCTATTGACCATAGTTTAGCAGTATTATCGTCTGAACCCGTAGCCAGATATTTGCCATCTGCACTCAAACTGACACTTCTTACCGATTGACTATGACCTATGAAGGTGTGGAGTTCTGCTTTAGTTTCTATTGACCACAATTTCGCAGTGTTATCCTCTGAACCCGTAGCCAGATATTTGCCATCTGCACTTAAACTGACACTCGTTACCGATTGACTATGACCTATGAAGGTGTGGAGTTCTGCTTTAGTTTCTATTGACCACAGTTTCGCCGTATTGTCGTATGAACCCGTAGCTAGAAATTTGCCATCGCTACTGAAACTGACACTCGTTACCCAGTTAGTATGGCCGGTGAAGGTGTAAAGTTCTGTTTTAGTTTCTGTTGACCACAGTTTCGCCGTATTGTCCCCTGAACCCGTAGCCAGAAATTTGCCGTCAGGACTGAAACTGACACTCCATACCGAGTTAGTATGGCCAGTAAAGGTGTGGCGTTCTCGAATTTTACTCAGGATTGTTTGCAAAGCTAAAAGAGGACTGGCGGCGGGAGAATCGGCGGCTAGTTCGTAGTTATCTTTGACTAAATTTTCCCACTTTTCCAGTAACTTTTGTAAATCTTCGCCTGCTTTTTTGGCATCGTGGAGTGCTTGAAATTGTCCTGTTTTTGTATTAAAGCGCCGCAATGCTTGCACGCCTGCTCTTTCTATTTTAGTGCCTTCTTGGGCGGCTTTAATTATCTCTTTAGCTTTGGCTTCCGCTTGTCTGAGTGTTTCTATTTGGTAGCGTTGACTCGCATCGAAGAAAGCCGTATCATCATCACTTAATCTTTTGCCTTCTTTCCAGTTTAATGCCTCAGTTAATGATTCACCACGTAGTAGTCGGGAGTCATCTTTTTTGTCAGATTCTATCCAGGCCTGGAAGTTTTCTTGATAGGGTCGGAGGTTGGCGAGTTGCTGTTGTACCCAGTTGAGGTTGAATACTGCTTTGTAAATTGGGTTGTAAACTTTCAGGTGTCCGTTTTCTTTGACTACTAGGCCTGAGAGTTGTAATTCCATTTGGTCGGGGGAGTTGTCGGCGGGGATTTGGCCATTGGTGAGGATTTGTTGGTAGATACTAAGGAGGCGACCGCTGCGATTTTGGACTTGTTCAGAGATGAGGCGATTGCGGATTGTCCTTAAGAGTTCGGGATTATCTTGAGCCTCCCAATTATCAATAATATAAGTTTTGGCGATTTCATCAATATTTGGGTTGTCGATTTCAGCATATTCGAGCACTCGCTGACAGAGTTTTTGAGTGAGGAATGGTTGACCGCCTGTTAATTTGATGATTTGTTCTAATATTGCAGTGGAATTGTTAGGGAATTTTCCCTCTAAACCTTTGGTTAAGACGGGTGCGGCTTCTTTTAGGGTAAAGCCTTTGAGTTCAATGGCCTGACCGATATTATAAGGTGTTCGAGTTGTATCTTTGATTAAATCTGAAGGAGTAGCGACTCCCAACAAACAAAAAGTAAGACGTTGATAAGCGAGATTATCGGCTCTTAGATTATAGCAAGAGCGAATATAGGCAAAAAAGTCATCTCTAATAGAATCTAAACTGAGTAGTCTATCAATTTCATCAATGAAAATGATAATTTGATTCGGTAGATTCTTTAACAAC
>NZ_CACA01000344.1:0-109266 GCF_000180455.1 Kamptonema sp. PCC 6506 | reverse complement strand
CTCTCTTAGATTTTTAACAGGGTTATCGATTTAAAATTTTATGAAGACAGTTATAGTTGTAGACGATCAACACTCGCATCGGGAGATGATCTCAAACCTTCTCAAAGGTAGCGGCATCAATGTGATTGAGGCAAGCGATGGAGTTGAGGCAATCGAGAAAATAGAGGTAAATTGCCCAGATTTAATAATTTTAGACATTGTGATGCCGGGAATGAATGGATTTGAGGTTTGCCGCCGACTCAAAAATAATCCTCTAACGCAGAATATACCCATAGTATTTTGCTCGGTTAAGGGGGAAGAGTTCGATCGTTATTGGGGTATTAAACAAGGAGCAGATGCTTACATTGCTAAACCTTTCGGGCCGCGAGAACTTGTAGGAACTGTGAAACAATTTTTGCGATCGTAGGGGGTGAATTTGACGTAAATTTCATTCGCTGGCGCAATCTGGAATATAATTATTTCTATTCTAGAACGCCCATCAATACTTTACAAACCAATTGACAAATCCAGCCAATACTGCTGATTCTGAAAAAGCAGCTCTCATTGCCGAACTCACTCAAGCAGGTATCAAACACACACCTGAAAATATCGTTAGAATTGCTAAGAGATCTGATGGCAAAATCGTTTTTTTGGAATTAGGAAATATTAAATCTGGAATGCAACACATTTTGAGTAAAGCTGCTCAGTTTGCTGAGATAGGGATTGATATTGATGAAATTCCTGATGCCGTGATGACTGCCATAATAGAAGGGGAAGTTGTGGGTACTCAAGGAAAACTGAGTGAGACACCCAGGCAAATTTATAAATTTGTTTTTAAGGGGGAATTTAAGTATATGGCTATAACGGTATCTGATAACGGATATATTGTCGGTGCGAACCCCAGAAGTAGACTTAGATAACAATTAAAAGGAGGTAAGGTAATTATGGTTAAAAAAATTAGGTTAATGGCTGATTATGGCTGCGATCCTTTGTGGGGTGAAGATGCAGATAATATTGGCGATATAGATCCTATAACGCTACCAATAAGTCAAGATACAATTAATCGGCTATCCAAATGGGTGAAAGCATACGATGCAACTTTAAATCAGGATTATCCGCCTGATTCTGATTTTTCTAGTCCAGAGGAAGCTGAAGCTTTTGACCGAGAAGGTGTGAATTTGTGGTTACAATTGCAAAAGGAACTCGCACCTGAATATGAGGTTTATTATTTCAGCGATCGCCTACAAAAACTTTTTACTCATCCTAGTGAGATAGAACTTTTAGTTTCTCGATCCATGTAATAAGTGGTTTTACCTAATTAAATACTTGTGTTCTCAATCCTCAACTATTTAATCGAACTTGATATGAAATAACCAGTTTTCCTCACGAAGACGCTGCCATGCTTTGCGGATATGTTGAGGTTTAAAGAGATCGCGCTTACGAATACTCCATTCTTTTACAAGAGAGATCGCTTTCTCCACATCTTCTACTGCTTCCTGATCTTCCTGAGTAACCCAGTGAACTGTTGCTAATAATTCCATGCCATAAGGAGTTTCAAAGCCTTCAATTAACCTACTAACACGCTCTAATCTAGCATTAGCATCAGGGTTATTTTCTAAAAAGGTTTCTGCCGCTTTTTTCCCTTCTGGTAATACATAAACTTGCGCCTCTTGGCTTCGATCTCCATAACCTCTGATATAATGTCCTTCTAATGTTTGAAAGACATGATGGAGATTATTAGCATAAGGGCCGTATTTGTCCCTCGTATATTGCAACTTTAGCGATTCTCCTGCAACTTGAAGAAAATATGCTAATTTTTGAATTTCTAGCATTGTTAACCGATAACCAGGAAGCCGATATAATTCTAGCAAGCGAATATACAAGGCACGGGCGCGAGTCATTTTGGGGTTTTCTGTAGCTACCCGCATTCTATCAACTTCAGGAGTATTCTGTGGTGCAAACAGCAAAACTTTTACATTTGGCAAGTAAATAAAAGCTGATTCAATTAAGGGTTTTACCTGTGTCCAAGATAAACCACCGTTTCCACAACCCAAGGGCGGAATAGCAATAGACTTAATATTTAATCGCTTAATTTCTGCGATCAGTGCTTTAAGTCCAATCTCTATATCTTCTATCCGTGAATTGCCTTTCCAATGGCGTTTTGTCGGGAAATTAATAATGTAACGCGGATTAAATAAGTTGCCAGTAGAGACTATAAACATTTGTCCTGGCTGCACTTTACTACTACGGCAAGCTTGTGCGTATTGGCGGAAGTTTTCGGGAAATGCTTGTTTAAATTGTAAAGCAATTCCTTTGCCCATAATGCCAACACAATTAACCGTATTAACGAGGGCTTCTGCATCTGCGTCTAAGAGGTTGCCTTGCGTGAGTTCTATCATAATATTTGCTGTTTATCTTATTCAAGAATAACAAATTGGGTGAATCTGGAATTGTAAATGATATATATCTTTACTATTTAATAATACCAAGCTGTGCGAGTCTTGACTGGTGGCTGATGTGTGGTATTCTTTTCTAAGATTTTATCTACTTCTGTCTTAATTTGGTAGTTTTTAACTCCGATTTCTGTTACTAACTGCCAAGGGAAGAATTTGTAAACTAAAAACTCAGCTTGACGCTTGCGTTTTCTATCATTATCTTCATCAGTATCAAACCAATATCGGGATTCCATAACTTCCCAATCAATAGCCTCATCCAGATATTCTAGGTTATCAAAAAAATCGGTAAAAGTCATAACTGCATGACCATCTGTAAAGGCAAAATGTAAATTACTATCGGCAATTTTTTCTACTTCAGAAACTAGGTAAATTATAGGAGTTTGACCTTCGCTATAGCCTTTTACTTTTCCCTTGTTGTTAATAGCACAGAGCATGGGGGAACGGGGGGCAAAATAGAATGGAACATAATCATGTAATACTCCACCTACACTGCAAGGTACGGAAGTTCTGGCACGGCGATCTTGGATACCATCGTAGGCAATATTAGTGTACTCGGCGTTGGCTTCATACATAGCGTTGCAAGCTAATAATCCACCGGCTTTAACAATGGATTCCAGATTATTGATATGGGTAATATGATAGATAAATGTTGGCATGGCAATTCTAATTTATTTTGCCTAATCCTAACACAATTAGAATTTAGGGAAAATGGTATACGAGAAAACTAAAATATCGCGGCGATTGAAATCGCGGCTACACAAACAAAGTCCGCCTGCGCGGACTAAGATGTAAACTTAATCAATCTATTTACCAATGCAAAATCTACTAAAAATCCGATCTAAAACTGATTCTGTCACTCCTTCTCCGGTGATTTCTCCCAAAGCTTGAATCGCCCCCCGCAAATCTATTGTCCAAAAATCCAAGGGTAATTGGTTGTTAATTGTATCCGCGCATTGTTCCAGAGAAATTTTTGCCCTAGTTAACGCTGCTGCTTGCCTTTGATTAATCGCTAAGTCTAAATTTCCAGCTTGTAAATCTCCCGCATTAACAGCAGTTAAAATTGCTTGTTCTAAATCTTCGATTCCCTGATTATAAGCGGCTGCGGCTAGAACTTTTGCTTGGGGATTTTCGATTTTTGATTGAAGTATTTCTAAGTCTTTTTCCGAGACTAAATCAACTTTATTAACGATCAAAATTACCGGGCGATGTTTTACCTGTTGGTAAATTTCCCGATCGCCCTCTGTCCAGCCCGCTGCGGCATCGATCGCTAACAACACTAAATCGGCAGACTCAGCCGCCTGACGCGATCGCGCTACCCCAATTTTCTCAACCCGATCCTCTGTCTCCCTAATTCCCGCCGTATCCAACACCTGTATCGGGATTCCACCCACCACTAACTGCGATTCCACGACATCCCGCGTTGTCCCTGGTAAGTCAGTTACAATGGCGCGATCGCACCGACTCCAAGCATTCAGCAAACTCGACTTACCCACATTTGGCCGCCCCACGATCGCCACTTTTAAACCAGATCGCAGCAATTCCCCAGAGTCAGCCGTCGCCAAAATCCTTGACAATTCTGCCAAAATATGCTGAATTTGTAACGCGATCGCACCCTCATCCAGCGGCGGTAAATCTTCCTCAAAATCAATCCGCGCCTCAATTTCCGCCAACACATCCAGACAAGTCGCCCTCAACTCGCGGATGGGTGTAGCCAATTTCCCTTGTAAACCAGCTAAAGCAGCCTGAGCCGCAGCAGGCGATCGCGCCCCCACCAAATCCGCCACGCTTTCCGCCTGACTCAAATCCAGTCGCCCATTCAAAAACGCCCGCAGCGTAAACTCTCCCGCTTGCGCCAACCTCGCCCCCGACTCCAAACACAACTGCAAAACCTGTTGTACGGCCATAATTCCCCCGTGACAGTGGAATTCGACCACATCTTCGCGGGTATAAGAGCGCGGAGCCTTCATAATTAACAATAGGGCTTCATCGACCAATTGCTGAGACTGGGGGTGACGGATGTAGCCGTAGAGAATGCGGTGAGATTCCCAAATTTGATTTCCTGGCGCGTGAAACAGGGTGTGCGCGATCGCGATCGCCTCGTCACCAGAAACCCGGACAATACCCACACTACCCTGTTGTGGCACAATTGCTGTCGCGATCGCCGCGATCGTCTGACCTGTTGTTAATATCTCCGACATCTTTACTCTCAATTGTTAACTGTTAACTGTTAACTGTTAACTGTTAACTGTTCTGTAATTATGTTTATACCACCAGATTTAAGTAGTCGTACATAATTAAACGTAGGGTGGGCGCTCGCCGCCTCAAGCCTGTAACTCATAGTAGAAGATGGTTGAGGCGAGCGCCCACCTTACAGTTTATAGCGTTTATTTATGTCCGATTACTTAATATGATAACATTTTTCAATTACAATTAGCAATTAGCAATTAGCAATTAGCAATTAGCAATTAGCAATTAGCAATTAGCAATTAGCCCTTATCCAACTTAGTCCCACAATTCTTACAAAATCTAGCATCCTTATCATGTACGGACAATCCACAACCATTACACACAGTTTCTACCTGATTAGCAGTTTTCACAAATTGCTTAATTAAATCTCCCAATTGCCAAGGAATGAGAGCAATACCGTTCAAAATCATCAAAACAGTTAAGAATCTTCCTGTCTCCGAAATCGGAGTAACATCCCCAAATCCCACAGTTGTCATTGTCACCACTGAAAAATAAACCGCATCCAAGAAAGTATTAAACTTCTCAGCATTAACGGGATGTTCAACTTGATAAATCAAACCAGAGTACACAAAGATAATCGTAAACAGCGTAAATAAAATCCTGGCAAAAATTACCCCGTCGTCGCTGCTGATGCGGAAGATAGAAATTTTGAATTCAAAAAATCGGAGAAGCCGCAAAATCCGAAACCACCGAAAGATACGGAGAAAGCTGATATTGACTATACCTAGAAAAAATGGTAAAATAGCCAGTAAGTCAATTAAAGAGAAAAATTTAAAAACAAACTTTAACTTTTCATCCGCACACCAAAAACGGACTAAATACTCAAAAGCAAAAATGATTAAAATAGCAATATCAAGAGCTTCAAGTTCAATCCTAACTGGTTCAGAAAGAGGGTAAGTTTCCGCTACAAAAATGGCTGAAGATAGCAGAATTAGCCCCGTAATAATTAAACTAACAGCCCTCCCAGCGGGAGTTTCAACATCTTCGAGATAAAAAGCAATCTGTTGGCGAGTTAACATAAGTGGTATAATTGAAAAAGTCTTTATATTTTAAAATTCCAATTGGATAACAGCTATGTCATCAACTACAACATCTAAATTTTCCTCAGTTTACGGCCCAGTCAAGTCTTGGCGATACGGGCGATCGCTAGGTATTGACCCCATCGGCCAAGTTTCTACCTGTTCCTTTAACTGCGTTTACTGTCAACTGGGAGAGATAGAAGTTAAAATCAGCGATCGCGCCATTTTTATCCCTACCAACCAAATCTTAGAAGATTTACAATCCTTCGCGCCTTGGGATGTAGATAGCATCACCCTCAGCGGTAGTGGGGAACCGACGCAAGCTTTGAATTTAGGCGAAATTATTGCATCTGTCAAAAAATGCACCCACCGCGCGATCGCAGTATTGACGAATGGAACCTTACTGACTGACCCACAAGTGCGTTCCGAACTAGCTTTAGCCGACAAAGTATCGGTAAAATTAGATGCAGTTAGTAGCGATCGCCTCCAGCGCATCAATCGTCCCGTCCCAGGAATTGACTTACAAAGTATTCAGACCGGTTTGCAACAATTTCGGCAACAATATAATGGAGAGTTCGGTATTCAAACAATGGTTTTATCACCCTGGGATGCAGCTACGAAAACAGAATATATCCGTTTAATGAAATCCTTAGCGCCTGCGGAAATTCAACTCAATACGCCCACCCGACCAAAACCTTTAACTCGGCAATTAGATGGGAGAGGAAATCACACTGCTGAGGATCGTCCTTACCCCGTGCAAATTCTTAAATGTATCAGTTATAGCGAATTAGAAGCGATCGCAACTCAGATTCAACAAGAAACTAATATCCCCGTGCGTTTTGCCCCGCACACACTTTAGTAACGCCGCCTTCTAGGCGGTTTCTTTACCGCCTAGAAGGCGGCGTTACGAATAGTTTTGCGTAAGTCCTACAGATGTTACGTCTCATTTAAAGATATCATTAAAGTTGAGTTGAAAAACGCAACCCAACTCTGTAAAGGCAATAGCACTACTAACCGTTTAGCAAAAATAGCAGCTTTCTTAAATCGTAGGAAGGAACAAAAGCCCATGACCGTACAATTAATTAAAGGTGGCAGATTCAATCTTTCTCAAGAAGTGCCGAATTTGAAAAAATTAGCGATCGCCTTGGGTTGGCAAGCCAATCTAGCAGGTAAGAACTGTGAAATTGACGCTTCAGCATTTATGCTAGGAACAGATGGCAGAATCCCTCACGAAGACTATTTAGTATTTTACAATAATACTAAATCTCTTGACGGTTCTGTGAGACAATCAGCCACCGATAACTATTCACCTAGAAAAGGATACATCAATACCCTTTACGGAGTTGATTTATCCAAAATGGATGCGGCGATTGAACAGATTGTACTCATTGTTACTATCCACGATGCCGAGTCAGTAGGTATGAACTTTAGCAAAATTTCTAATGCTTTTATCAGTCTCTATGATAGTCAGACAAAAGTTGAATTAACTCGCTACGAATTAAAAGAGAATTTTACAGTCGAGACAGCCTTAGAATTTGGACGCTTATATAAAAAGAGTGGAGACTGGAGGTTTCAGGCCGTAGGACAAGGATATAAATCAGGATTGCGGAGTTTTGTTGAAAAGTATTATGTGGAAAAGTAAACACTGAGAAAAATCAAAACTATCAATCATTGCAGGAGAGAAAAAATGACTTATGAATTAACTAAGGGCGACAGATTTAACCTTTCTAAAGAAGTTCCTGATTTCAATAAAGTTGCGATCGCTTTGGGTTGGCAAGTGAATCAAACAGGACAAAACTATGATATTGATGCCTCCGTCTTCATGTTAGCGGCAAATGGTAGAATCCCAGAGGAAAAATACTTTTTATTTTACAATGCAAAGTAGCAACTCACCCAAACCGCAACAATTTTATATTTATGTTGATATAGATGACACATTAGTCCGCAGTTATGGCAGTAAAAGAATACCAATCACTGCGACGATAGAACATATCAAAGAACTTAAAAAAGAGGGGGCTAAACTCTATTGCTGGAGTTCGGGCGGAGCCGAGTATGCCAAGAATACTGCAAGGGAGCTTGGAATCTTAGACATCTTTGAGGCATTCTTGCCTAAACCTCAGATGTTACTGGACGACCAAGGAATAAACTCTTGGAGAGGAATGATAGAAGTTCATCCTATGTCATGTCGCTCCAACAGCTTAGATGATTATCGTAAACAGTTACAAGCTCGCCTTACGAAAAGTTTTGATATTTAGAGCGGATCGTGGAACTCCTTTTAACCATATTGGAGAACTCGAATACGCTTATTGAGGCCTACAAAATGTCCGCCAACAACTTGAAAGGAAAATCCGAAACCAACCTCCTGACATAACTTCTAGAGTAAATGAGGTTTTAAACAAAAGATATAAACAGGTTCAAGACGAATTGAGTAAATTAAAAAGTTTTTTAATAAGTATTGGACGCAATCCCTAGAATTTATCAGTCCGTCACCCGCTCATTTAGTAAATAGTCTTAGTAAAAGGAGGAATTTATGTCCAAGGAAACCAAAGATATATATGAGGAAATAGAAGAACATAGAATAAAAGTGACAAGTAGATGGCAATCTGAAAAATGCCAAGCTATGCTTGCCAATGTAATTACAGCGTTGCAGTCGAGACAGCCTTGGGCACACTTTCTCTCGGAGTTGCCTTACATTGAAGAAGCCGACTGGGATTTGAGAGGTGCTCCCCTTGCTGGCATCAACTTCGCTGGCGCGGATTTTAAAGAAGTGAGGTTGTATTTTGCTGACTTAAGAGGTGCTAATCTGGAGTTATGTGATTTTCGGGGAGCGGATCTCTCCGATACTAACTTATCAGATGCTAACCTAGCAGGAGCAGATTTTGAAGGTTGTTTTATGATGAGCATTAATCTGACTAAAGCCAATCTTTCTAATGCCCAACTCATGCGTGTAGTTTTAACTGGTAGCAACTTAGTGGAAGCTAACTTCTCTGGAGCTGATTTAACAGGTGCGCTCTTGCTGGGAGCTAAACTTGAGGGTAAAGTTTTCGATGGCGCAATTCTACAGGATGTTAGATGGGGTGAATTTGCTAAAGAAGAATCGACAGGTGAGGAAGAATGAACAAAGTTAATCTTTGTTTTATTAGGCTGATGATTAAGAGGCTGGCCTCTTAGATGTCAAATAGGTTCTATAGAGAATAACTTATTTATGACCAAACAGATGCCTCTTGGCGATCGCTCTCATGTTAAGAAATATTTCGCAAATAATATCTTTCAAGCTTGATTCTAACAATTTTTTTACTGGGTACAATCTCTTTAATTGGGTAGAACTTACGCACCCAACCAAAGAAACCGGGTTTTTTACGAAAATACTTCGCCCTTATCCACAGATTCTCTCAAAAACCCGGTTTCTGAAGCCATAAGCGTAAGTCCTATTGGGTTAAAAAAACTGCTAAATCCTTGTCGAAGCAATCCTTTTGTATTCTTACTATCCCCACAGCCTTCGATATAAATCCGAATCTCCTTTACCATTTATTTCCCCCTCATTACCATAAGAAAGGAAATTTTGCAGTCGCAGCGAGTGAATAAATCTTTTACCTTCCACCTTGTCCTCCGATCGCAATTCTCAGCTATTATAAACTCTGAAGCTTTCTTTACTCCGAGAACCATGCTGCTCAAATCCACCACCCGGCATATCCGCATCTACACCGCCACCCTCGAAAACAACGAATTCGTACCCAGCCAAGACTCTCTGACTATCGATATCGATCCAGATAACGAGCTAAACTGGACTACTGAAACCCTCAACCAGGTTTACCGCAAATTTGACGAGCTCGTAGAAAGTTATAACGGCGAAGACTTAACAGAATATAACCTCCGCCGCATTGGTTCAGAGTTAGAACACCTCGTGCGATCGCTTCTTCAGCAAGGCCAAATCAGCTACAACCTTAATAGCCGCGTCCTCAACTACAGTATGGGGCTCCCCCAAGTTGACTCTCAGATTAGCGTCTAGCAAATTTAAGAAGGAAAAGGAATAGAAGATGTCGCCCCCCCGTCTTCATCTAAGGGCGGGGGAACAAAGTTATCGATCGCATCCGCTAAACCTTCCTCCCCCTCGCTTAAATCGCTCAAATCGCTACTCCCTTCCTCTTTTCCCTCAGCATTTTTAGCTTGCTGGCGCTGCAAAAACTGCTTCATCGCCACTTTACGGTTAGTCATAAAGTGCCCCCAAGAACCAGGGAAAAACTGATCGAGAGTTTCGACGATCGCCCAAACCTCAAGATTCATCATTTTGTAATACAAACCATGAGAATGCTCAAGCGTAGCCAGCAACTCATCGACCTCTAGACTGGGGAGAAATTTGGGATCGGGTGACTTTTTTGGTGAGGGGCTCGAATCGGGAATGGGCATAATCTACCTTTGTCAATGCCTGTTTCGTTTTATTGAGTTTTGTTTCAATCCCTGCTCGGAGAGTAATGATTCTCCGTGTCGCTTTCCCCCTTAAATCATATCATTGCCGTATATTCTCTAGATGCGCTCCCAAATTATCGCTCTTCCTGATTCCTTCTGCCAGATCGACAGCGCGATCGCCAAAATAGAGATAGCAAGGAATTAAAAGACCAGAATTGGCTAAAATAGTTCAGATCAGCACTAGGCTGAGAGGCGTGAGGAACCCCTATGCAGTACGCTGTGCCAAAACATTACTTGTGGGCTATCGGTGAAGGGATAAAAGCCTGTCGGCCTGGAGAGCTGATAGCTGGTCGCTACCTATTCAAGGGCGACCGAATTCTGCTCGATACTCAATCCGAACAATATCCCGAAATGCCCGAAGACATTCCGGGCTTTATCACACCCTATCTGAGGCTATTTCCCCATCGCCTCCACGTACCCGAAGTGTACGGCGTAATCCCCCGCACGACTACCAAACTCGGCAGCGACATCTGGCTATTAGAAAATGGCCCGCTATCGACCACCGGCGAAGGCTTAATGCCAGAATTAGCGATCGCCTGGAAAAACGCCACAGCCATGCGCCAATTGTCTTGGCTATGGCAAATCGCTCAACTCTGGCAACCGTGCAGCTCTCAAGCAGTCGCTACTACCCTAGTCACCCCCCAACTGCTGCGAGTAGAAGGGCCCTTACTACGGTTATTAGAATTACAGCCCGATCAAAAAGCCCCCAACTTTTCTCAGTTGGGCCAATTATGGCAGCAATGGGTGGGAAGCGCCCACCCCACGATCGCCAGTTTTTTACGACAACTGTGCCAGCAAATGACCGCCGGTCAAGTGCGAACAGCCGAACAACTAATCGGTCAGTTAGATAAAGCCCTAGCCTTATGCGGGCGATCGCTCGAGCGGACAATTTACATCGCCACCGGCACGGACACCGGCCCCACCCGCTCCCACAACGAAGACGCTTGCTACCCCCCCAATGGTACAGCCATCAAAGTATCTCCCGGCTCAGAAGCCTGCGCGATCGTCTGCGACGGTATTGGCGGACAAGACGGAGGGGAAGTCGCCTCCGAACTTGCCGTTACCACACTTCGCGATCGCGTACAGCTTATGCTGCTGCACCCCGCCAATTGCGACCCCCAATCCCTAACCGCTAAATTAGAACGCTCTGCCTGCGCCGCTAATGATGCCATCTCCGGGCGCAACGACAGCGAACACCGACAACTCCGCCAGCGCATGGGCACCACCGTTGTCATGGGTCTAGCCCACGCCCACGAACTCTACATCGCCCACGTCGGAGATAGCAGAGCCTACTGGATTACCCGCAGCAGTTGCCGCCAAGTTACTCTAGATGATGATGTCGCCTGCCGCGAAGTCCGGCTCGGTTACGCTCTTTATCGAGATGCCTTACAACAAGTAGCCGCCGGAGCCCTCGTCCAAGCTTTAGGCATCACCTCCTCAGCAACTCTCCACCCCACAGTACAGCGCTTTCCTGTAGACGAAGACTGCATTTTTCTACTATGTTCGGACGGTTTAAGCGATAAAGAGCGGATTGATGAATGCTGGGAAAATGAAATTCTCCCCATTCTAGATGGCACTACTAATGTCGCCAAGGTCAAAGACCGATTAATTGAAATAGCTAATACCAGAAATGGGCACGATAATGTCACGATCGCTCTGATCTACTGTCAAGTAAGACCAAAAGAAGAGGGCAGTACCCTAACAGAATTATCCATCGCCCCCTTGGACGTTCCCGTTTATGTCCCGGATGAAGATGATGATGCCGTCCCCAACTTTAGCATCCAAAATGCCGGAGGCAATTCGTCCTTAAAAACCCAGTTTTTCCCCCGTCCTAAAAATCAAAGCCCACTACCTTATTTACTAGGTATTTTATTGCTCTTAGTATTGGGGGGACTGCCTTTAGCTTACTTTTTTAACCCAGATTTTAGTGAAGTTACCAATCGTTGGTTTCAGGGAAGTTCTGCTGAGAATCCTATTATAGATCCTGTTAGCCCATCCCCTGCAACTCCAGTTCCTACTGCTGTTGTCTCCTTATTTAAAGCTGGAGATGTGATTGAATTTAAACCAGATCCGGGAATTAAGAACGAGCGCTTAATTTTGAGTACCGAATTAGATCAATCTGAGGTTAAAGGTACAGTTCCACCGGGCAGTATTTTGGAAGTTATCAACACAGAATTTAATGAACAGGGAACTTGGCTGGAGGTAAAAGTTTGTTCTCTTCCTGACCAAGTTAACTCAAGTCAAATTAAGCTGAATACTCCTAAAGATTTAGCAAAAGTTACTAAAAATCAGAGCAAACCCTCTCCCTCAGCAGCCACTCCTACGGCTTCCCCGACAATCAAAGCAACTTTTGAACCTGAAGCCTCGAAACTAAAACCGGGAGAAACAGGATGGATTAAAGAAGAAGAGGCAATCTTTAATAAGATTGACCCCAATCTTGACCCTAACTTAGTGCAAAAATGTAATTAGTTAACAGTTATCAAGACTTACGCACCCAACCAAAGGAACCGGGTTTTTTAGGAAAATACTGCATTTTTACCAACAGATGCTCTCAAAAACCCGGTTTCTGGAACCATGAGCCTAAGTCCTAAGTTAAATATTAACTGTTAACTGTGTTCTCTTCTGCCTTCTATCTTCTACTTAATCCTTAAGGAATTTTAGTAGAAACTTCAGACAATTTAATTACCATTTGTGCTACTGCTTTTTGAACTGCGGTACTCAAAAGATCGTCCTCGTTACTACCACTAGAAGAGTTACCGCTAATACCTCTTACAGAAACGCTACTTTCGCTTTGATCTGCTTCTCCTATGCCTTTAGCAGTAGCCAGGATGTCGCCAGTAGTAGTGCTAATCAGCCGCGCGTCAATCTGGACATTGGCTTTGGTTTTAGAAGAACTCCCGCCTATTCCCATAAAACCGCCGCCACCTCCTGACTGCTTATCGACGTTAAATCGAGTAATAGTACCGATTAGTACCGCATCTACACCTAGTTCCTTACCGATTTCTGCTGCTGTAGCTGCATCGACTGATGCTACCCTGTTTTTCTGTCTGAGAACTTGCTCTAGTTTGCTGCGATCGACTACGGTGTAAGTGCCATTGTTGACAAGTTCGTTAATCAGCATTTCGCTAATGCCTTTGGCTGCTCCTACGCCTCTGTAAGAGCTGTAATAGCTATTGCTGGTGCCATACTCAAAGTCCATGACTACGAGGCGCTTTTTCTGACCGGCTTGAGCTTGTCTCTGTGCTGGTTCGCTGGCGGCGGGTGCGAGTGTGGCTGGTAGAGATGCAGCGGTGAATAGTAGAGCTGCTAGGGAAATTCGCATTAAACGAGTCATCCAGGTAACTTTCATCTATTTTCTCCTCGAAGTGAACTTGACTAGCTTCCAGAATAATTCACCCGCTAGCCAGATGTCAGGTTAATTTTGATAAAAGGTTAGTAAAAACTCTCTTACTTTAGTTAAATAAAAAATTCAGTATGCGATCGCTAAAAAATAGCGATCGGCTAAAATATAATCGCTATATAGTAATTAATTCTTTTACGTCTAATTAGCAATTACCAATTACCAATTACCCCAGCCACGATGGGTTCATTGCTGTACTATCAAATTGGTTACTGGTCTTATAAAGTTCGTATTGCCCTTTAGTCGCCGCCTCACGAGTGCGATCCAGCAGCGCCGTAACTTGTGCCCGATCCATTGGCTTAAAGGTGCGAACTGCCTCAAATGCTTGATCGAGAAGCTGCATACTATCAATGCCAGTAATCACAACCGAAGTAGGCAAATTCATCGCATAGTGAAGACATTCAATGGGGGTGACTGTATTGCTTCTCAGTACGTAGGAATCGCCCATTGATTTCATCCCCAAGACACCGATTTGGTTCTTCACCAACACTGGTAAAACTTGTTGCTCAAAACTTCTAAAATGACCATCCATCACATTCAGCGGCATCTGTACCGCGTCAAAATGGAAATTATTTTGAGTGGCGAGTTCCAGCATTCGCAGGTGAACCAAAGGGTCTTTGTGTCCTGTAAAGCCGATATAACGAATCTTACCCGCCTTCTGCGCTTCCACCACAGCTTCCATTGCCCCACCAGAAGCAAAGATGCGATCGGGGTCTTCCATCCTAATCACTTCGTGATGCTGCATCAGATCGATGTAATCAGTCTGCAATGCCTTAAGTGACTCGTCTATCTGCATCATGGCAGCGCCCTTGGTGCGACCATCGATCTTTGTCATCAGAAACACCTTTTGCCGATAGCCATCCTTGAGCGCTTGCCCCATCCATCGGTGGCTGCGTCCGTTGTGATAATCCCAGGAGTTGTCCATGAAGTTGATGCCGCGATCGATCGCACTGCGAATGAGCTTGATACTTTCTTGCTCCTCTCGAATGCGTCCGATATGGTGTCCTCCTAAGCCAATTGCAGATACTCGTTCTCCGGTGCGTCCTAGCGTCCTGTAACTCATTTCTCTGCTTTTGGGATCTTGAGCAACTTCATTTTGAGCGTCTACTGGAGCCGATTGAGCTTCAGCTAACACGGGTTTGAAAAACCCTTCTGAAGCTGCTAGCGCTGCTGCGACTAAACTTGAAGCCGATGTCACTTTTAACAACTCGCGTCTGCTGATACCCATAAATGTCTCCTTCAAAAAACTATAGGACGGGACTTAGGAAGTACCAAGAATCTAGGTTTGAGATTGCTTCCCTACGATCGCCATGACAGAATGATGTTGTCCGTGCGTAAGTCCGAGAAGAGACGATCGCGATCGCCAGGAATGCAAACGCTTGACTTCACCTTCTGAGTGTGAAACGGTAGTTCACCGCAGTGCTACAGGTTGAGCGTTAATCCGAACTCGAAACAGGCTGTAGGGTTTCTGCCGCAAATCCTGACCGTTGTGATACCTGGCTTGGCGATGGAGTTGATTTGCCGTGAAATAAAGATAACCATCCTGCGCCACTGAAAGGGTGTCAGGCCATAGCACTCGCGGGTCATGCACCAGCCGTTCGATCGTGCCGTCTGGCAAACGACGCTGTATCGCATTCTGTTCGTAGTTCGTCAGGTAAATGCGGTTTTGAGCATCCGACTCCAAGCCATCGGCAGCTCCTCCCTTCTCGCCGCGATCGACCACAGTCTTTGCCACCTCTTGGTCAGACAACCGCTCATCCGCTAGTGCATCGACACTCACGCTGTAGAGCCGTCGTCCGGCAAGCGGGCAGTAGAACAATTGCTTCCCATCAGCACTAATTGCAATCCCGTCGGCACCTATCTTGATGGAACTGGGTGGTTGACCCGGTTGGCGATTCATAATCGGCATCCCTTCCACACTGGGGAGAAAATTGGGGACTGCTTTCGTGGAAGGATGGTCGTTCAACCGCCGCCAACTTCTGCCCGAATCCAAGTCAACCACAATAATTCCATTGGGCCCCTTATCGGACGAGTCAGTGATGAAGGCCATTCCCGCCTTACCTCGACGCAGATCGAAGCGAACATCGTTCAGGTAAGTTGTTGGCAATGCCACATTTTGCGGAAAGACAATGGTTTTGAAAATCTGGTTTTGCTTGAGATCGACTCCGATCAATTTTGCTCCACCAGGCGGAGCCGGTGCAAAGTTGACGCTGCCAGTATCTAAAATCCATAAGCGATCGCGCGGGTCAACTACCACACTTTGAACCGAAAGCAGCGACTTTGAGGGGTCGCTTGGGTTGGGGCGATTCATTTCCGCATTCGGATAGGCAACAGTTTGACCATTTCTGACTTCGGCAACAGTGTAATCTACGCGATCGCCCCATTTGGGAAAGTTCACAAATATGCGTCCGCTTTGGGAAACAGTAACACCTGTAGGCATGGGGCCGTTAAAGATGGCGACAGGTTCGATATCGCCCAGGGTTTGCTCTTTGGGCAGGGTTGTCAGATCGATCTGGGCGGGTTGAGACTGGGCATAAACAGCAGTGCCGAGAAAACCGACGGCTGTAAGAAATAGTAGGAGTTTAAGGATCTTCATAGAATACCTTTGTTATATCAATGCCTTTGCCTTGAAATTTAGAAGGAGAGCCAAGCAGTGTAGCGGAGAAAAAAGCCGGAGACACGCCGAGGGGCGATCGCACCATCAGCATCACTGACCAAAACACAGGAGAAGAAATTTCTAGTTTCCAGAGCTATGAGAGCGATCGGCGAATGCTTTCAACTCAATAGCGTCGTGACTGCAAAACAGGCTCACATCTTTACTCCGCTGCACCGATAATGCTTGCAGCCGGTCTTGATTGAAAAGCCGAGCCTGGCGATCGACTTCCATCATCCACTGGTAAGCCCGCAGTCCTGGCGTGCAGCGTCGGTTAGCATTCATCTCATGCCGATAGAAATAAGCGTCCCCAGCGTGCAGCAGCCAACCCTCCTGGGTCTCGATCGCCACGCCTGCATGACCTCGCGTGTGCCCGGCTAGCGGAATTAGGAGAATCTCCGGCGGCAATCCGTCGAGATCGCGGACAGCTTCAAACCCAAACCAAGGTTCGCCCTTGGCTGAATAGTATTTCCAGTGTTTGACTTCATCCCATTGCCCCGGACGATACCGCCCTTTAGCGATCAAACCGTGCCGGTCTTGGGCGGCATCCATTTCAGCCTGCATAATGTGTACCGTTGCTTCTGGGAAATCCTCTAGACCACCGGCATGATCGAAATCGAGGTGAGTTAGCACAATATGGCGCACATCGCTTGCCGCAAATCCGAGCTGCTCAATTTGATGAATCGCTGTGTATTTGCGATCGAACTGGATGTTATTAAAGTGGACGAAAAACGGGCTGAGCCGGGAGTAAGGGGACTGGATATCGCGTAAACCGAAGCCGGTATCAATTAAAACAAGTCCGCGATCGGTTTCCACGAGCAGACAGTGGCAGACGAGGTGAGCGTTCAAGCTGCGACTGAAGCCATCGAAAAGCGCCCCACCAATGGGGCACATACAGCCACAATTGAGATGATGAATTTGCATAAATGTTTTGCACTAAATTACTTCGGCAGGAATCATTTCTTTGTAAGTTTGCCTCCAATGCCGAGCTGTGTCAGATGGCTTTGTTGTTGGGATATAGCAACCTTCTTGCTAGTTAGGAAACTCGCTGATGGCTTCCACCCTTGATTCTCTTCCCTTCTTCCCTAGCTATAAATCAGCCACTTGCTGTCATCGAGCGCAAATTACTTGTTAGCAGAACCTGGTTCAGTAAGCTGGCGGTGCTGTTCGGCATTGACGGTATCGGGCAAGACTTTACTTACATTCCCCTGTATCTTGGTCTTGAGCGAACCCGCGATGATATCGTCCTTGCCTGCCATCAAGGCCTGAAAACCCTGCTTGGCAACCTCTGCGGGATCGTCCTTCTTGCCCGCACCTGCCTTAGTGCTGTCCATATCCGCACGGTGGAAGAAGTTGGTATCAGTCGGCCCTGGCATGAGCGCGGTGACGCTGACACCTGTATCCTTCAACTCGTTTCGCAACGCCTCTGAGAATGAGTGCAGAAATGCCTTGGATGCCGCGTAGACTGCCTCGAAGGGGCCCGGCATAAGGGCGGCAATGGATGAAGTAAAAAGGATTTTGCCATTACCTCGTTCGACCATATCCTTGACTACCCTTTTGGCAAGATGGACTGAGGACACAACGTTAAGGTTAATGAGATTGAGTTCGTCCTTGAGGTCGGTTTTGATAAACTCGCCCCCGACACCGACACCTGCATTGAGCGCGATCGCCTCTACAGGTCGGTTTGTTTCCTTAATTTTGCTGTAGAGCGTCTCCACACCGTCATAGGTAGCGAGGTCTGCCTCTACGGTCAAAACTTTGGCACCGAGTTGCTCAAAGGCAAGAGCTGCTTCCTTGATGCTGGCTCCGGTAGCTGTGACTAAGAGATCGAAATTATTTTGGGCGAACTGTTTGGCGAGTTCGTAACCGATGCCATTGGAAGCACCTGTTACGACCGCTAAGGGTCGAGTTAACGAATTGTCCACAACTATTTAAACTCCTAAGTGAGTACACTCGCTTGTCCAGGCTTGCTTATATTTAGGCTCTAGATAGTCAGCTCGGACTGCGGCCTGTCAACTTTTTTATAATGCTAAGAAGGCAGCCGCATGATTGCGTCTTTCTAAAGAAGGAGTGTGCTTTGCTTGTAAGTGTAGCGATCGCATTGGTTGGCTCGATGGGGCTAATCTTCCTGGCGATCGCCCACCCTACATTTATATTTATGTCCCATTAAGTAAATTCACCTAATTAAACATAAGATAAGGATGGCTAAAAAGCTGACTGTATAAACATTTTTACTTCTCTCCTAGATAACTAAATTTTTCTTCCTTCTCTCCTAGATAACTAAATTTTTCTTCCTTCTTCCTTCTACTTACTTACTGTTACATGATTTTGAGCCACTGTATTAGTTAATCGAGCTAATGCTCTGCAACTCGAATAATACTCGCTCAAATTCCTGCACCATCCAGTTATGATTTGTGGTTCGATAAATGGGTAGCAGCGCTTGATAAAACCATAAACTCGACTCTTTTCCTACGGGAAAATAAGCCCAGACTTCCTCACCATGTTGATGTAAGGAAGCCAAAAGAGAACGAGCATTATGCAGTTTATCTGCCAGAGAAACTAATCGCACGGATGGTGAAGCATTTTGTAATTGATCCAGATAGCGCTGTTTGCGTTCCATCCAAGGGGGCTTGGGAAGTTCTTCTGATTCAGTACATCCTTTGATAATTTCCAGAACTTCTACACCAAATTGTTGACTAATTTCTGCTTGAGTTTGAGGGCCGCCTTGGTCTTCCAAGCTGTCATGTAATAAGCCAGCGATGGCTTCTGTTTCATTACCTCCAGCTTCTAATATTAACGCTGCTACTGAAAGCAGGTGGGCAATATAAGGCGTGCCATCGACTTTGCGAACTTGTTTGGCGTGTAAGCGAGTGGCATACACTAAGGCTAATTCAAAGTTTTCTGTGAGCATCGTTGATTTCATGGTGCAATTAATTAAGGTATAATCGAGCTTCTTCTGCTACTTCTTGAGCCAAACTATGTCGCAGTTCCCAAGGAAAAATCACTTCGCCTTTGGGTCGCCAAGAGCGCAAGCGTAGTCCAACATTGGTATCGCCCTCACGGTAATAAACGCGATAGTAAGCATCATCAGGCGATCGCGATCCAAGAACTGTTAATAACTCCTGGTAATGCTTTGGGTTGGGAGTTTGTTTTTGAATCAATTCCATAGCTTGTTGATAGCCTATAGGTTGAAAGGTTTCATGGCGAAAGGTTCCTTGAATGTAGCGATCGTTAAAGTCGCCATCGAATCGTAATAGCATCAATTTGGGTTCGAGGTAGAAATCGAAACCCCAAGCTTCGGCGATTTTCTCTTCGATTTCATCTGATTGTGGTAATTTTTCTGGGTAAGCTTGACGCAAGCAATCAGGAAGATGAGGATTGTTCCAATCCAATCTTTGCATTTTGGCAATGCGATCTAGTCGATAGTTGTACCATTCGCCTTGTTGGGTAGGTGTTTGTCCAAAGGCGCATAGATAAACGGCGCGTTGTACGTAGTAGATACAAACAGGATAAACAATACATTCAACTGTTTGCCCCATTCTGGCACTGTTATAAAGTAATTGAATTGGGGGAATGGGGTCAGTTTCCCATAGTTCACACAATTGATATTGCCAATCTTCGACTAAATCGATAGTTTGTTTGGGAATCACATAATCAACGTGCAAGAAAAATCGCTGTACACCGCGTATTTCTCTGGAGTTTTGGGCAATAATTGCTAGTTCTGGATGCAGGAAGTTTAAGGGATATTGACTACTTTTTGTGGGTGTTAAATCCTGATGGTTTGCTTCTGGATATTGGGGAAATTGGGAGACGCGATGATAGCGCTGCTGTCGATATTCCAGCCACCCTAATTCGGTTAAGATTTCTAAATCTCCTTGAAGCGATCGCCGGGTTACACCAAACAATCGCTTGGATAATATTCGATCTAAGTCAGGTACGGAATCGTGGGCTAATAAGGCTTGTCGCCACTGAGTTGCTGAAAGCTGGTTATTAAACAACCAGTCGGCGGTAGTTTTTGCACAGGGACAATGGCGATCGTGTAGGTGGGGAATGGCTTCGCCTTTGGGATGGCTGGGAGTAAAAAAGGCATCGCGCCAGTTGTAATAGGTAAAGGGGCGATCGAGGTCAAGGGAGGTTGCGCGATCGCCATAGAGGGTAGAAAGCCATACCCAGAGACGAATGGCCCGCAATAGGTTTTGTTTGAGTGACCCCCGTGCCAACCATTGCAGTAGGGGAATGTGGGGCTGCGTGCGAAATAGGATGTCTGACATTAGTGCTAAGGGAAAAATTTAATTTCAGTTTAACCTTAGTTGGAAATAGAGGCTTCCAGGTAGGGTGTATGATGGGTTTATTGTGGAAAAGGAGGTACTTATGACTACTTACAAGATTGAGCTGGAAGGCGATGTAATGAAAGTAAACTTTGGGGAACCGGCGCAAAATGACCAGATTGTGAGGGATGTGGCGGCGAGGTTAGAGGAAATGACGGAGACGGGAGAATTGAAGGGGGGAGTGTTGCTGAAAATCAATGGCCCAGCCTCGTTACCTGTTGCTTGTGTCTTGACTCATAAGGTGGCTCATATTTATGGAGCGATTAGTGTTTTCGATCCGAAAATTGGCAAATACGTAATCTGTATTACTCATAATCCAGCTTACAAGGTTGGTGATTTGATTGATTAATTAAGGTGAGATTTGCTGTTATGAAAGTTGTGCTTTGTGGGCCGCCTCATTCTGGTAAGTCTTGTTTGAGGGAGGGGTTGAAACAGGCTATTATGGCTATACATCGAGTAGGAAAAGCACCTTATCCTTATTTTATCACTGCTTGTCCCGATGGTGAGGGTTCTTGGTATACGGAAGCAGTTCGGAATAACCCCGATTTAGCTGCACGGTTAAAGAGGGAATATAAAACTAAATTAACTTGGGCTTTTGCTGAAAATAAGGCTTTAGATGTGAAGAATGCGAGTTTACCTTTAACTCTAATTGATGTTGGGGGAAGGATTGATGGAAAGAATCGTTTGATTATGCAATATGCAACTCATGCGGTTATTTTAGCGGGGGATAGGGCTAAAGTTGGGGAGTGGGAAGGGTTTTATGGGGAGCTAAATTTGAAAGTTATTGCGATTATTCATAGTGATTATCATGGGAAGTTTGATGCGATCGAATGTGAGTCTCCTATACTGAGGGGGAGCGTTCATTATTTGGAGCGAGGGGAGGATGTTTCGCAGCGTGCGATGGTGGAGGTTTTGGCAAGGGTTTTGGTGGGGTTGAGTGATGGGGGGTGAGGGGGCGCGATCGCTTTCTGTAGTCTGAGTAATTGTTATAATTTACTAAAGTTGGAGGAATCTATGAACAGTAACAATCTGTTAGATTGGGAAGATCATCAAGTCGATCATCTATTTTTACTAATTGGGGAGAATCCTTTGCCGAATTATCTCGCAGCTCGAACGTTACTTAAAGAAGGTGGTACAGCCTATCTAGTATTTACCAAGAACACAATATTTCAAAAAGATCGCTTACAAGGAGAAGATGGACTGCATAAGCTTGATATAAAATGCCAGCCTGTCGATCTCAGCAATAATGAATCTGATGCCCAAGAAATTTACGACATTATTAAGAAGCGGGTTGAGGAGTCAGCGAAAGAAGGCAAGGTTGGTTTAAACTACACAGGCGGAACTAAAGCAATGGCAGTTCACGCTTATCGAGCAATTCAGGAGCTAAAACCTGACGCTATTTTTAGCTATCTCGATCCACGACGACTGAAAATGTGGATTAATCAAGGCAACCAAAAACCTGTTGCTTATGATGTGCCGCTCCAAATTTCTCTTGAAGAGCTTTTTACCTTGCATGGTAAATATTTGCTCACAAACTTTCCCCCTCGTCTTAAACCCTACTTACAAGATTTAGCAGTAGAAATTGCTAAACTTCACGAAAATCAAGACTCGGAGAAGAAGTGGAAAGAGTGGTGCAACAAGCTAACTCCGATTGCAGACTTACAAATTTTATTTCCAGCCGTTGGTAATCTTTTAGGTGAATGTTTAGATTTACCTACAAATAAATCACTTAAAGATAAAGCCAAAGCAGAGGGGTTTAGTGATTTTAAGGAATTCCATACATGGCTCAACGGTACTTGGCTAGAAAGTTATGCTTTGAAGAAAATTCAGATGATCTCTGATGACATTGGTGTTCGTAAAGAAGATATTCAAATGTCTTTCAATATAGTTGAAGATAAAAACAAGATGAATACGAATAATAAAGCAGCGGATGCAAAATTTGAATTTGATGTCGCCTTTATTAAGCGCTATCAACTATTTGCGATATCCTGCACTGCCAAAAGCAAGAAAGCAGACTGTAAAGAAAAGCTATTTGAGGCTTCTTTGCGGGCTAAAGAGTTAGGCGGTGATGAAGCACGAGTTGCTTTAGTCTGCTGTTACGATGCTCCGCAGGAGATTGAAGATGAACTAGCTAGATTTGGAACCCGCGATCCAAAAGTTAAAGTTTTTGGGCGCAAGGATTTAGCAAATATCGGTGATGAAATTTTAGCTTGGGTTGATGGTATAGAACAGGAGGCTAAAGCATGAGTGAGTATGTAGTGACAATCCTTGATACTACGGGGATTCAATCTTATATCTTCAATACTAATCGCTTGCGAGAAAATATTGGGGCTTCCTATCTTATTAGTCAAGCAACAGGAGATTTAGATCCCAGTACAGATGACTGGGTAAAGAAAAAGCTCGAAGAATTAGGAGTACCTAAAAATAGACAACAAGAACCCATAAAAAATAGTGGATTAAATGCAGAATTAGTCTATGCGGGTGGTGGTAATGCCATGTTGTTGTTCAAGTCTATAGATATTGCTAAAGACTTTACTCGTAAGTTAAGTATGCAAATTCTAGAACACGCACCAGGGCTAAATATTGTTGTGGCTCATTGTGAGTTTAATTGGGATAATGATTGTTTGTACGAAAAGGTCGAAAAACTTCACATTGAAGAATTAGAGAAGCAAAAAAGAGCCAGAATCCCATCAGCACCTTTACTAGGTTTAGGAGTTACAGCACTTTGTAACTCGACTCAGTTACCTGCTGTTAATACTAATGAAGGGTATATTAAAGACATTGATCGGGAAGATATCTGTCTGGTTTCTAGAGAAACTGAAGCAAAATTGAAAGTCGTTTCATCAAAACATGGTGAACCTGCTAATCAAGCTCTCAAAAAAAGATTTGCAGATGTTTTACACCAGACAGATTATCAATTTCCCTACCGCATGGATCATTTAGGTCGTTCCAGAGGTGAAAGCAGCTATTATGCAGTGATTCATGCTGATGGAAATGGCATGGGAGAGCGTTTCAAAGAGTATGGCAAGGATAGTCGCGACAACTCCGATTATGTGAACCGAATGCGCGGACTTTCTAACTCTGTTAACAAAGCAAGTTTGGCAGCAGTTAAAAAAGTTGTGAATGTTCTTATTAACTCAATACATTCAGATGGTAAAGTCATGGGAAGATTTTCTATCTTTACTCAAGATGGAAAACATTACTTACCATTTCGCCCCCTTGTTTATGGTGGTGATGATGTTACTTTTGTTTGCGATGGTAGGCTAGGACTAGCATTAGCAACAATCTATTTACAAGCATTGCAAAAACCACTATTAGCTGATGGTAAACAGATGAGAGCTTGTGCAGGAGTTTGTATTGTTAAATCTCACTACCCGTTTGCAAGAGCTTATTCTTTGAGCGAGGCTTTGTGTAACAATACTAAAGAATTTGTTAGAGAACAAAAGCAACAATGGGCAAAAGAGTTTTCAGGAATTGATTGGCATATTGCCGCAAGTGGTCTATTTGGAACAATTGGAGATATTCGCCAACGAGAATATCAAGTTTCTACAGGGGAATTAACAATGCGTCCGGTTCTGCTTCAAGAAGAAGAAAATGAGTGGCGTAATTGGTCTAACTTTATCAATACTGTTGAATGTTTCAACAGTAACAGAGATGAGAAAGAATGCCAAGAATGGAAAGAGCGAAAAAACAAAATTCTTGCTCTTAGAGAAAAGTTGCGAGAAGGCCAGCCAGCAACTAAGCACTTTCTGAAAGCTTATCGGATTGATCGCTTACCTTTGATGAAAGGCGGTGATGAAATTGTTTTAAGAGAAACTGGTTGGACAGAAGAACATTGCGGATATTTTGATGCAATTGAAGCAATGGATTTTTATTTCCCATTAAATAAAGGAGTGTCAGATGATTGTTTACAAGCTGAAAATCAAGCTGCTGAGTGATACAACTTTTGGACGAGGCGATGGTGTAGCAGGTTTAGTCGATCAAGAAGTTGAACATGATTCCTCTGGATTCCCTTATCTTCGAGGACGAACTTTAAAAGGATTGCTGAGTGAGGAATGCGATAATTTAATTGCTGTGTTATCTCCTCATAACGTCTGTAGAGATTGGGAATCAGTCGCTTGCAAGCTATTTGGTAAACCTGGAAGTACCCTTGAAACAAGTTCTCAAATGCAAGTTGGCGATGCTTGTTTACCAGAGGATTTGCGGCAAGCAGTGGCATACCAATTAAAGCGACTGGACAACAAATTAATGCGGGTTGATATTCTGGAATCTCTGACAACTATTCGTCGCCAAACTGCGATCGATTCAAAAACTGGAGTAGCCGATGAAACAACGTTACGTTCTGCTCGTGTAGTGTTGCGCGAATTAGAATTTACGGCAAACTTAAGTTTTGAAGTACAACCAGGTCGAGATGCTTTAACTTTGTTATCTGTTGGAACCTTAGCACTCCGACGATTGGGAAGTAACAGAAATCGAGGACTGGGACACATCGAGGGTCAGTTATTAAACCCTGACGATCAAAATATTACTAAGGATTTTGTTCAGTATTTTGGAACACTTTAAGGTGCGAGGAATGAAAGTAATTACTTTTTTATTGAAAACAGAACAACCTCTACTTGCCACTTCTTTTCAAGGCGATCCAAACAGTGATGTATCCTATCCTTACATTCCAGGCAGCATGATTCGAGGTGCGTTGATTGGTCGGTATTTGAAGCTACCTGGAAAACAACGTATAGATATTTTGGCTGATGAAACTTCTAGGCGTTTATTTTTTGATGGGAATACTCGTTATTTAAACGCTTATCCTAACAGTCAGGAAGGTTGGCGATCGCTGCCTACTTTACTGTCTTGGCGTAAAGAAAAAGGCAATGAATTCAAAGACACAAAAGACAAAATAGATGTATATGACTGGAGCGTGTCTAAAGATAATGATGATTTACAATCTCCTAAATCTCTAAACGAACCGTTTTGGGTAGAAGATGGAAAAAATATTAGGTTATACAGTGTGGATCGCCGGATAAACATTCATAATTTACGCGATCGTCGTAAAGGTCGTTCAGCTTCAGATAAATTAGATCCTGCAACTCGGCAAGTTATAGAAGAAAGAGATGGTGAGATATTCCGGTACGATGCTATAGATGTAGGACAAACTTTTCAAGGAGTTATTGTGTATGAGGAAGTTGACGAAAAAACAATTCAAGAATTGCTAAATATTTCTGATATTTGGCTGGGTGGATCTAGAAGTGCTGGTTATGGTCATGTCAAGATTACTGACGTTCAAATTAATGGTAATTGGAGTGAAATAAGAAACTCATCTGAAAACAGAACTAGCGAAAATCTCATAATTACCCTTCTTAGCGATCTGATTATTCGTGATGATTGGGGACAATATGCTGCTCTTTCACCAACTCAGTTGATCGCAGAGTTTTTAGAAAAAAAATCTGAAGAATTGGAACCTTTACTGAATAAATATAAAACCTACATGGATAGTGTGTTTGTTGGTGGCTTTAACCGAAAATGGGGACTACCTTTACCCCAAGTAATAGCTGTGAAAGCAGGTAGCGTATTTGTTTATGAAGGTGTGTTAGTTACCGCCGAGCAAATTCGCCAATTAGAAACAACAGGTATTGGGGAAAGAAGAGTAGAAGGGTTTGGTCGAGTAACAATTAATTGGCGTGTGGCAAACAATCAATTTACAGCCAAGAAACCAGAATCTAAGAAATATTACCCACGAAATCAACCTCTACTGAAAGTTGAAGAGTCTCATATTTTAGCACGCCAGATGGCGGAACGAATATTATGCAAAAAGTTAGAGGGATTACTTCTTGATCGAGTAGAATATTTTAAGCTGAACCCGAATCGTATAACTAATAGTCAGTTATCTCGGTTGATAATCGTAACTAGACAATCTCTAGATATTAATTCTCGTCAACCTCTCGATCTTCTTTTAGACAATCTTCCCTCAAATGCTCGTACTAAGTACGAGCGCACAAAAGTAGATGGTCAGATATTAAACCAGAAAATAAAAGATTGGTTAAACCATCCTAAAAGTTGGATTGAGAGTTATTTAGAACCTTTTGCGGTCGCTAATGAGCCAGCAATTTTAATTGATGAATTAGCACTAGAATACACCCTACGGCTCATCATGGCGATCGCTAAAAATGCAACTAAGGAGAAACCTAATGAGTAACGAACGATTGAAAAGAAATCAACGCCATATTATAGAAAGAATTATTATTCGAGGAACTTTGATACTAGATACTCCCACCTGTTTAGGAAATGGTGATCCAGATGGCCCCACTGATATGATGTTAGTACGAGACAGTATTAGTTCTCATGCTCTACTCACGGGTACATCTGTTGCGGGTGCATTGAGAAATTATGTGCATGAGCATGAACATGGCTATAGGCAAGATGAACAAAATAACAGCCTCTCTACTTCTCTATTCGGGGGAATATCTGAAGATGACGATGGCGATCAAAGTCCTCTGATTATCAATGATTCAATTAGTAGTCAGGTTCCCAAAATAGAATTACGAGATGGAGTAAAAATCAATAGCATTACTCGTACT
This sequence comes from Kamptonema sp. PCC 6506, assembly GCF_000180455.1. Lineage (NCBI taxonomy): Bacteria > Bacillati > Cyanobacteriota > Cyanophyceae > Oscillatoriales > Microcoleaceae > Kamptonema > Kamptonema sp. PCC 6506. The sequence goes on along the minus strand of NZ_CACA01000344.1, from coordinate 82,145 downwards.
GTCGATCCTGAAGCTAGAGCTAAGTATGACTTAGAGTTACTGCAAGCGGGTACAAAATTTTCTCTGAGTTTGGAATTGTTGATTGAGAAAGAAGATAGAGAAATTACACTAATTAAGGTTATTGGTAGAGAAAGGCCGTTACTAAAAACCAGTAGTTTCCATACATTTTTATTTAAATGGTTAGCATACCGATATAAAAACAAAGCTACATTGCTTAAATCTTTGGCGATCGCACTCCAAGGCTTAGAACGGAAACAAGATCAGAATTGTTCTGAAGATCAAAAGGATTTAAAAAGTGGTGAAATCAGCCTTGGCATGAAAAAACGGCGGGGTTTTGGTCGCTGTCATGTCAAAGAGTGGCAGGTTTGGAGCTTTAATCTGGAAGATTCAGGCGATCGCATGGCATGGTTACTATTCGATCGCGAATGTACCAACAAGCTACCTGTGATTACCAACAAAATCGCTGATGCTTTGGGTGTAGTATTAGATGAGAAAGAGGATAAGCGCGATCGCTTTACCATCAACGCCACATTTACCCTCGCCAGTCCCTTACTTATTCGCTCAGGTCAAGCTGCAACAGGACGCGCACCTGATGTGGTTCATTTAAAATCAAAACGTTATGGTAAAGATGAATCTGTATTATCTGGTACAAGTTTAGCAGGAGTTTTACGCCATCGAGCCGAACGGATTGTCAATACTCTGGAAAAACCCACAACAATTATAGATGAAATATTTGGGCCAGATTTTAGTGAGGACAAAACTAAGGAAGCTAAAGCAAGTCGTCTAATTGTCCATGAAAGTGTTATCAAGGATACCACTGACTTAGTACAAACTCGGATTGCGATCGATCGCTTTACTGGCGGTGCTTATCACGGTGCTTTATTTCAAGAACAACCTATTTTTGGCAAGGGTGATGAAAACCTACAGTTAGAAATAGAACTACGAAACCCTGAACAACACGAAATAGGCTTACTGTTACTACTACTTAAAGATTTGTGGACACAAGATTTACCAGTAGGAGGTTCTAGTAGCGTCGGTAGAGGAAGGTTACAAGGAAAAGAAGCAACCTTAATGTGGACAAAAGAGCAAAAGTCATGGAAAATTGCTCAACATGACTTAAGTAAAAACTCTTTAGAGATTACAGGTAGCGATCGCCAAGACTTAGAAAATCATGTTAAAAAGTTAGTTAAATACACTAAATAGGAGGTGAATAAAAATGACTAAACCCCATTGCGAATCCATTGAAGATGCTCAATATATTTCTGATTTAGGAAAATGGTTAGAACAAAAAGCTAGATATTATCAATTAAAATATCTTCTAGCTCATGCTGATGATGGTGTTATTTGGGGACATTTTGACAATAACAACTTAGTCAATTCTGGAGATGTATTTCCCCAGTTGGCTAAGTTGCGTCTTTGCACACTCCAGCAATGCCGTGTATTTAGTAAAAATGCTGAGGTGATGCTTTGGAAAATTGGGCAAGACAACTGGAAAGCACGTCTAATCAAAGATGATAATAACCCAGAACGTTGTTTAGAACCTGATGAATCTCAAATCCTTTGGGGAACGCAAAAGGAAGAAGAGAAGAACGGTTTTACATTAGTGTCAGATGGTTCACAAGGTTTGAAACATGGTGTTCCTTTAATGAATATTTCCTTTAGCCAAGACAAAAATAACCTACATCGTCCGATTCGTTTACAAGTTCGTCATTATATTGATTATGATGATAGTGGAGTGGCAAGAATTTATTTGAGTCGTCTTGTTGATTTAACAACGAAGGAGGAAGAAAATGACTAAAGTGATACCAAAAACTGATACTCTTTATGAACAAGATTTTGTGGCGTGGTGTGAAGATACGGCGGCTAAACTCAGAAGGCGAGATATAGATAATCTTGATTTTGATAATTTGATTGAGGAGGTAGAGAGTTTGGGAAGAAGCGATCGCCGGGAATTAAAAAATAGATTGACGGTACTGCTGACTCATATTCTTAAGCGAATGTATGTCAATAGTCCTGAAAATTTTAATGGATGGGAATTAACGATTATCGAACAACGGCGACAAATTCGAGATTTATTAGAAGAATCCCCTAGTCTCAAACCTTATCTAGTAGAAATATTAGCTAAAGTTTGTGCTAATGCTTTAGAGAGTGTTCGATTTGAGTATAAGCAAACTGAGTTTCCTGATACATGGCAATTTGATACTGAAACAGATGTACTATCTAAAAAATACTGGGAGGAGCAATAAATGAGTCCTAAGCATATTGATAATATTACCGATCCGCAACGTAGAGCCAGAGCGCCCTACAACTTTGTGGAATTACCAGAAAAGGTTGTTGAAGCAGAAGCTTTACCTGATGGCGATCGCTACCATTTAGATCGGCATACTGGCAGGATTGAATGCACTTTAACAACGAAATCTAAACTTTACACTCGTTGTGGTTGGAACCCAGAGGATTTTGCAGAACATAGTGAAAAAGCTTTTAAAGAATTATCAGAAGAGATAAAGAATAAAAGATCTAATTTTTTTATTAATCCAGCAACTCAGCAATTACTTATCCCTGGTAGCAGCATACGAGGAATGTTAAGAACTCTAGTTGAAATTGTGAGTTTTAGTAAAATCGATCGCGTAACTGAAAATAAACTATTCTATCGTTCACTTGGCGATCCGGCTTTAAAAGATATTTATCATGCTAACTTTGTCGATGATCTTGGGAAAGTACAAAATTCATCTCACTCTAGAGCAGATTGTCACAGAGCTAAAGCTCATGCAGGTTTTTTACGCAAGCATGGGAATTATTACGTTATTGAAGAATGTGGCTATGGACGAATTGATAGACATCCTACTAAAAGAGTTATTCCTAACCTCCCTAATCAGCCTAATCTTCCAACTAAACCACTCTATCAAGGCTCTGGGCCTGGAAAAGCGCCAAGCTGGACATACCAGTATCAAATTATCTATGTAGACATTGACTCTTCGGAACAAGATTACTTTTTCCCTCAGCAAATCAATAGTAATGGCAGACAGCGCCATCCCGATCTTTACTTACGCTTTCGTGAAGTTCACTCTGCTAGTTTTACTCCTGCACCAGAATTACAGAAGGGAACGCTTGTAATAACGGGAGATATGCAGCATAAGCATCTAGAGTTTGTTTTTTTAGATGAAAAGTTAAAAGAGTATTCAGTGACTGAGGAAATGGTCAGGCGTTTTCAAGATGATGACCAAATAACCAAGTGGCAGAAGGATGCCTATTCTAAAGATAAGCCGTCTCGTGCTTGTCGCCAGCAGGATGGATATCTTCGAGATGGAGAACCTGTGTTTTTCTTACTCAATGATGATGGAGAGGCTGTTCGCTTTTTTGGACGAGCGCAGATGTTCCGTTTACCATACGAGCATTCTCCATTAAAATTTGTACCTCCTAAATTGAGAGATGCTTCGCGTACAGATATTGCTGAAGCTATTTTCGGCTATGTCAATGGTAAAGAACCGAGAGTAAAAACTGGTGCGGGTCGAGTATTCATTAGTGATGGTACACTTAATCCCAATCAAGAGGAAAAAGTAAAACCAAGTCTAGATAAAAATCCTGAACAAATCCTGCTTTCTAGCCCAAAACCTACTACATTTCAGCATTATCTGGTTCAACCTAATGAAACTGAAGCTCGCCAGAACAAGTTAAAACACTATGCTAGTCAGCCTCCAACTGATACAGAAGCAGGAGAAACTGTTATTCGAGGACATAAACTGTACTGGCACAAACCCTGTAAAATTGAAGTTCCCGAAAACTCAGATACTCAAACTAGCTTAATTAAACCGCTCGATCCAGAAATTGAGTTTACTTTTACTATCTACTTTGAAAATCTCAGTAACGTTGAACTGGGTGCGCTGCTGTGGGTGTTGAGTCTCAGCAGCGATAAATCAGAAATTCTCCAAACAGGTAAACAAGGAGAAAAATATTGTTTTTCCTTGGGTATGGGTAAACCGTTGGGGATGGGTGCGGTGAAGATTGACTATGAATTGCATTTGAGCGATCGCACCGCACGGTACAGTCAATTATTTAATGGTGATGGATGGTCACAAGATGACAAAGAGCAAGATGAAGTTACTCAATCAGAAACAAACTGTATCAGTGAATTTGAAAAGTACTGTATCAGTGAATTTGAAAAGTATGTCCTCGATCGCATTAGCGAAAATGATTATCCAGACAAACACAACAGACAACTGCTCGAGCATCTGAGACAAATACCACGAATTGAGATGTTGTTAGCGATGTTACGGTGCGATTCACCTTCAGAAGCACCTAATTATATGAAACTTGAGGAATTTAAGAATAGAAAAGTGCTACCTACGCCCTTGGATATTAGAAAAGTTGAGGATAAACCTCGCTTTCCTACGGATAGCACTTCATCTTCAAAAACAGTATCAAAACCTCAAAAAAAAGCGATCGCCCCCCCTAACGAAATAGAAAAGCCAGTTAATTTAGCCCTACAGCGAGGGGCTACACCAACACAAGTAAAACCGAAACCCAAACTGAAACTCCCACAAAAACCCAAACCCTAAAACGCGATCGCACCAGACCAATTCATCAACCGTCCATGCTCGCACACCCCCAAATGCCCGAAATAGGTTAAACCCTATCCAAAACAGTGACCATCTCATTAAAGTTTCACAATCATTAATCAATATCAAATTAATTCCCCCTACTGTTTAGATATCAACACAGACGGACAGCGTTCTTCAAAAGACAAGCACCAACAACAACAAGGTTCCACTAAACCTGCCTCCGAAAAACGGTAGATGCAGCGCAATTTCTAACTCGTACTCCTTTAGCCATACCCGTCAGCAGACGGGTTTTTTGTTTTTGATTGACAAGATATGAGATAATACTATTTTTTATGGAGACAAATCATGGCTTATTTATGGTTTAAGGCATTTCACTTAATCGGCATTGTCGTTTGGTTTGCAGGCCTGTTTTATCTGGTACGGCTGTTTGTCTACCACGCTGAAGCTAATCAAGAACCCGAACCGGCCCAGACAATTCTCAAAAAACAGTATGAGATTATGGAGAAACGTCTTTATCACTTGATTACCATGCCGGGAATGACGGTGACAGTGGTAATGGCGATTGGTCTGATTTCCACTGAACCTGATGTTTTGAAAGATAGTTGGCTACATTTTAAACTGCTTTTAGTCGCGCTTTTAATAGCTTATCATTTTTACTGCGGCCGACTCAGAAAAAAATTAGCCGCTAATGAGTGTAAATGGACTGGTCAGCAATTTAGAGCTTTGAATGAAGCGCCAACAATTCTTTTAGTATTGATTGTTTTGTTAGCTGTGTTTAAGGGAAGTTTGCCAGTAAATGCTACTGTTTTTGCCGTTGCGGGATTGATTATCGCGATGGTAGCCACCATTCAACTTTATGCTAAGAAACGGCGGCAAGACAAAATTAAATTATCGGGAGAACTAGCTCAAGAATAGTATAAGATAGGACTTACGCTCATGGCTCCAGAAACCGGGTTTTTGAGAGAATCTGTTGGTAACAACAATGTATTTTCGTCGAAAAACCCGGTTTCTTTGGTTGGGTGCGTAACTCCTGTAAGAGAGAGCCGATGATCGGGTTTATCCAAAAAGACCTCTCTCCCTACCTCCTTCCCCTACTAGGGAAAAGGGAAATTTCTTTTCTTTCTTTCTCCCCCTTTCCTCCTAGCGAAGGCTGCCGAAGGGTTAAGTCTTTTTTTACACTTCACCCCACAAAACAGCCGCATGATGCCGAATATGATCTTCAATAAAAGTTGCAATAAAATAATAGCTATGATCGTAACCTTCTTGCATCCGCAGAGTTAGCGGTTGTCCCACTTTTTCACAAGCATCGCTAAACACATCTGGCAACAATTGCCCATCAATTATAAATTGATCTGCCGTACCACAGTCAATCAGAATAGGGCGACCATACTGTACTTTTAGGATCAATTTGCTAGCATCATACTCCTGCCACTTCTCTTGATTATCGCCCAGATAATTAGTGAAAATATTTTGACCCCAAGCCGAAAGAGTTGGTGCAGCAATTGGTGCAAAAGCTGAAACAGAAAGGAAGCGTTCGGGATTTTTTAAAGCACAAATTAACGCCCCATGACCCCCCATAGAATGACCAAAAATTCCCTGTTTTTCAGCTATTACTGGAAAATGTTCTGCTATTAAATTAGGCAACTCCTCAACCACATAACTATACATTTGATAGTGCGCTTTCCAAGGTTCCACAGTTGCATCAACATAAAAACCTGCACCGCTACCTAAATCCCAGCTTTCATCCTCGCCAGGTATGCCAGTATTGCGAGGGCTAGTATCAGGAACAACCAGTATTAACCCATATTTAGCTGCAAATTGTTGCGCCCCTGCTTTGAGCATAAAATTTTCTTCAGTGCAGGTTAAACCAGATAGGAAATAGAGAACTGGTACAGACTGAGATTTAGCCTGCGGTGGCTGATAAATTGCAAACTTCATCTCACTGTTACAACTGTGAGAATGATGGCTATAAAAACCAACTTTGCCGCCAAAACTTGCATATTCTTTCTGCAATGTAGGAGAGTCAGACATAATACCAATGATTGATGTAAGTTAGAAATCAGAAATTAGAAATCAGGAGTCAGAAGATATCGATCAAAACGTAATAATAGTGCGAATTGACTGACCTTTGTGCATCAAATCAAAAGCTTCATTAATCCGCTCCACTGGCATCACCTGAGTAATTAAATCATCAATATTAATTTTACCATCCATGTACCAATCAACAATTTTAGGAACGTCAGTCCGACCCCTCGCACCACCAAAAGCCGTCCCCTTCCACACCCGCCCAGTTACTAACTGAAACGGTCGCGTACTAATTTCTTGACCAGCTCCCGCCACCCCAACAATTACACTTACTCCCCAACCTTTATGACAGCATTCTAAAGCTTGGCGCATGACATTAATATTGCCGATACATTCAAAAGTATAGTCGGCTCCGCCTTTAGTTAAATCAACTAAGTAAGGGACTAAATCACCTTTAATTTCTTTAGGGTTTACATAGTGCGTCATCCCGAATTTCTCGGCTAGCTCTCGCTTAGCGGGATTGATATCTACGCCTATAATCATGTTCGCACCCACCATCCGAGCGCCTTGAATGACATTCAAACCCACGCCGCCTAAACCGAAAACTATAACATTCGCTCCTGGTTCTACTTTCGCGGTATTAATAACAGCACCGACACCAGTTGTAACGCCACAACCAATTAAACAAACTTTATCAAAAGGGGCATCTTCTCTAATTTTTGCTACCGCAATTTCTGGCAATACAGTATAATTAGCAAAGGTAGATGTTCCCATGTAGTGATGAATCATTTCTCCGTCAATTGAAAATCTACTACTACCATCGGGCATCAGACCGCGCCCTTGAGTAGAGCGAATTGCTTGACAAAGATTCGTTTTTCTGCTAAGACAGTATTCACAATTACGGCATTCTGGAGTGTAGAGAGGAATGACGCGATCGCCAACTTTCACGCTCGTAACACCTGGCCCAATTTCTGCAACAATTCCCGCTCCCTCATGGCCTAAAATAGCCGGAAATAAACCTTCAGGATCGTTACCAGAAAGCGTGTAAGCGTCAGTGTGGCAAACTCCCGTAGCCTTGATTTCCACCAGCACCTCGCCCTCTTTTGGCCCTTCAAGCTGTACAGTTTCTATACTCAGTGGTTTGCCTGCACTGAAAGCGACTGCTGCTTTAACATCCATGTTTTGCACCTTTAGTATATTTGTCAATAAGAATTATGCACCACTTTGTAACGCCGCCATCTTGGCGGTATCCTTACTGCCCAGAGGACAGCGTGACATAATTGCTGGTCAAGTTACTTACTATTCTGTATTCTATAACTAAATCTCAAAATAGCAAATACTTATTATGACAAAAATAATCGTAATTACGGGTGTAAGTCGGGGTCTTGGTCTTGCCATGACAGAAAAGTTTATCGAATTAGGTAACACTGTTTGCGGGTGCGCTCGTTCTCCAGAAGCAGTAGAAAAACTCAAGGAAAAATATGGTTTGCCTCACCATTTCACTTGCGTAGATGTCGCGAATGAATCTCAAGTAAAATCTTGGGCCGAACAATTGCTAGCAACTTGTCCGCCTCCCGATTTGCTAATTAACAATGCAGCAATTATCAATCCCCTAACACCTCTTTGGCGGGTAAGCAATGAGGAATTCTCCAACTTGATTGATGTGAATATTAAAGGTGTAGCTAACGTAATTCGCTACTTTATCCCAGCTATGCTCTTAGTAAAAAGTGGCATTATTGTCAACTTTAGTTCTGGTTGGGGACGCTCTACTTCCCCAGAAGTTGCCCCTTATTGTGCTTCTAAATGGGCAATTGAAGGACTTACTCGCTCATTAGCTCAAGAATTGCCCGAAGGCATGGCAGCAATTCCCCTAAATCCTGGCATTATTCACACTGAAATGCTGGAAATTTGTTTCGGTGAAGAGGCTGCGAGTTATACATCTGTGCAAAATTGGGTAGAAAAAGCTGTGCCTTTTTTACTTAAGTTAAAAGCTTCAGATAACGGTGCATCTTTGACAGTTCCTTCTTAAATTAACCACCCAACTTTTTTAAAGTTAACAGGAGAAATGACAATGAATGACGACAAAAATCAAGGTATAGATCCTCTAACTCAGATAACGAACAGGAAACAATTCGAGAAATATCTTGAGGAACAGTGGCAACACCTAGCACTAGAACAAAAGCCAATATCTATGATTTATTGTGATATTGACTGCCTCAAAACCTATAACGATCATTATGGACACAGCATCGGCGATGATTGTATATGTCAGATTGCTAAAAACATTCGAGATACTGCTAGCAGTTTCGTTGATATATCAGTAACAGCAAGATGCGGAGGAGACGAATTCTGGATAATTTTACCTAATACTGATGCAACTAATGCAATTGAGATTGCTGAAAAAATACGCTCAGAAGTCAACGCTTTGCAAATTTTTAATGAATCTCCTAACTTGTCTAGGTTTGTATTATCCAAGTTTGTTACACTTAGTTTGGGTGTAAGCACGACTATTCCTGACATTAATGTATTACCAGGAGAACTACTTAGAGCAGCAGATACAGCAATCCAAGAAGCCAAAAACGATGGACGCAATCGCGTTATATTCAAAGAATTTACTGCGTAAATTACCCTCGCTCATCTCTTGGTATTTAGGGAATCCAAAATTCAAAATTGCTAGTCGTGAATTGTGCCATCCGGCATAGTTGCGCCTTGCAAGTTAACATCATTTAGATTCACTCCCGCCATATTAGCACCTCTGAGATTAGCCCCCATCAAATTAGCGCCTGTGAAGTCAACTTTACTCAAATTTGTCCATCTAAAATCCGTCCCGCTCAAGTCAGCAAAACTCAGATTAGCTCGGAAAAGATAAGCTCCATTTAAGTGAGCGCCACTCAAATTAGCTTTATATAAATTCGCCCGATAAAGGTGTGCGTCTACCAGTTCAGCTTCATAGAGATTAGCTTGAGTAAGATTGGCATTACTAAGGTTAGCTCCTATCAAGTAAACCTTCATCATTACCGTTCCAGTTAAATTAGCCTCACCCAAATCTGCTCCTCTCAAATTAGCACCGCTCATGTCAGCACCGATTAAATTGGCAGCGTTCAAATCTGCTCCTCCGAGGTCAGTTAATTGGAGGTTAGCACCTGTCAAATTAGCTGCAATTAAACTAGCATCAATTAATTCTGCAAATGAAAGGTTCGCTAGACTCAGGTTCGCATCTTTCAGGTTAGCACCCATTAATTTTACATTGCTTAAATTCGCCCTAAAAAGGTTTACTCCAACAAAATCAATGCCTTTTAAATTAAACTCTCTGAGGTTGGATTCGCTCAAATCTGGTTCTATATTCCCGTTGCGATTTCGCCAATCAATCCATCGATTGACACCCTGTTTTAGCAGTGCTAAATGCTCTGTATTTGCCATAATAAATTAAATCCCAACTCCACAATTAAAAGTTTAAAATCAACCTATTCATTCCGCCCAAAACCAGAACTATCGCGACCAGCTACGCTTTCAATAGCAACTCGCGCTGCACTAGAACCAGCCAAAATATCCCGTTCTTCTCCCCCTAAATAAAGTCTTCCGAAACTGCCGACAGCCTGAACTTCTAATATATTAATTGAAGCCGCCTTTTCTGCCTCATTTGCAGCTAATGCCGCATAAGCAGCCGGTTCTACTTCAAATACATAAAGCGTTTGCCCTGCTAATAGCAATTGTCCCCGCCGCGTGCGGTTGATTAATTGTGTTTGGTGAGCATCAATATTGCGGATAATTTGGCTAGAAATTACTCGCGGTTTAATACATTCCTCCCTCCGAACTCCCAAAGCCTCCAAAATTGCCTTACCAGCGGCCCGCGTTTCTCCTTGGCGGCTAGAATGAACCTCTAAAAGACCATAAAGCCTTTCTACAACTTGTACTCCAGGGCGCACGGAAGCAGATTTCAGAGCGATATCTGTAATCTTATTAATTTCAATCCCTGGTGATATTTCTATCCACAGCGACGCATCTCCTGGTAATGGTAAAAACCCGGCGGCTACAGTGCCAATATAAGCCGCGTGTTGCGGCTGTAAGCTGTCTAGAAATACGTAGCTGCGTAACTCTATTCCCAAAGTTTTTATCTCCACCCATTAGGGTACAACTATTAGATTGCTTGCAAGAATATCTGGGCGATTGAAATCGCGACTAGACTATTGAAGTCCACCTGCGCGGGCTGTGGATTTTTTGCAAGCCGCATATTAAACACGCAACTCTTCAGTGTACCTCACTTTTTGCACCATTTTCTTTAAGATCCTTTTTTTCCCTCTATTGAAAGACATAACCCCCTAGTCCCCTTCCCTGCAAGGGAAGGGGGAGTAATTAATACTATTAAACTCAAAGAGAATTAATAGTTAAGAATTATTCTCCCCTCTCCTTGCAGTCGAGGGGTTGGGGGAGAGGCAAAACAAATTTTGGGGCAGCAATGGAACAGCCCGCCCCTATTAGGGGAGGGTTAGAGAGATGTAGGGATAAGGCTGAGGGTAGTCTATAAATGTGGTTTCTTTCGGAAACAAGACAGTTAAGCCAGACAAGCAGCTAAATCTTCATCAGGTGTTGTAATCGCTTTCAAATTATACTTTTCTGACAGCAACTTAAACACATTTGGGGAGATAAAGGCTGGTAAAGTTGGCCCTAAACGGATATCTTGAATCCCTAAATAAAGCAGGGTTAGTAAAACTGCAACCGCTTTTTGTTCGTACCAAGAAAGAATCATTGATAACGGTAACTCATTCACTCCCATATCCAAGGCATTAGCTAAACCTAATGCAATTTGAATGGCGGAATAAGCATCATTACATTGACCTACATCCATTAAGCGAGGAATTTCACCGATGAATCCCAATTTTTGATCGAAAAAGCGGAACTTACCACAGGCAAGAGTTAAGACAATACAATCTTTAGGTACTTTTTCCACAAATTCTGTGTAGTAATTGCGGTCTGGTTTCGCACCGTCGCATCCTCCTACTAGAAAAAAGTGCTGAATTTTTCCCTGCTTAACTAATTCAATCACATCACCAGCCAAATTTAACACCGCCTTCCGGGCAAAACCTGTCATTACTTCGCGGGGTTCTTCATCTTGGGTAAATCCGGGTAATTCTAAAGCTTTTTCAATTGCTGGGCTAAAGTCAGCGATGATTTCTTGTGCTGATAAGTGAATGACACCGGGCCAATTTACGGGGCCAAGAGTAAATAATTTCTGTTGGTAATTATCATGGGGTGGCATGAGGCAATTAGTTGTGAGGATAATTGCGCCGGGAAATTTAGCGAAATCTTTGGTTTGATTTTGCCAAGCAGTGCCATAATGACCGTAGAAATGGGGATATTTTTGCTTTAATTCTGGGTAGCCGTGTGCTGGTAATAATTCCCCGTGAGTATAGATGTTAATGCCTGTATTTTTGGTTTGTTCGAGGACGGCGGCGAGTTGTTGGATATCGTGACCGGAGACTAGAATACATTTGCCTTTTTTGGGGTTTAGAGGCACAACTGTGGGCACGGGATGACCGTATGTTTCTGTATGGCCGCTATCGAGGAGTTCCATCGCCCGAAAGTTGACTTCTCCCACTTTTAATGCCAGATTTACCCAGTCATTTAAAGTAAGTTTTGGGTTATCGAGGGCGACTAATGCTTCGCTACAAAATGCGTAAAGATTATTGTCTTCTTGACCTAATTCTAGGGCGTGGAAGGCGTAGGCGGCTAAGCCTTTGATACCGTAAAGTACGGTAAGCTTAAGGGAAAATATATCGACATCGCCGCCTGCTTGACTGATGAATTGATAGGATACTTCTTGACCTTGTTGTACTAAATTCTCCTCAAAGTTAGGCGTAAACTTAGCAAGGTCAGACCATTCTATGGGAGTGGTAACTATTTGCTTAACTTGGGTTTTTAAGTTTTCTCGCAGTTCGATGGCGTGGTGAATATATTCAGCAAAACTTTTAGTGCTAAAATTAACATTAGTCATGGTGGCGAATAAAGTTTCGCAGATAAAAACATCAGCTTCACGAGTAGGAATACCTAGTTTACGAGCTTGAATTACTACGGGCGCGAGTCCTCGCAAACAGTGAATTAATAAGTCTTGTGTGGCGTTGACTTCTGGACTTTTACCGCAAGCCCCCCATTGATGGCATCCTTGTCCGCTGGCGGTTTGTTCGCATTGTTCGCAAAACATAAGCTTGTTCTCCTGTTAGTTTTCTCTACCTGTGTTTACTGTAGGGTGGGAGATGAGATAATTACCTTGACTTAAGTCAATACTTAAAAATTTATGGGAATTATGGGAGTTGAAATTAGGGAGTTTATAGAAAATATTCGGCTGTGGCGGGGTTTAGCTGATGAGCAGTTAGATGCTATCGTTGAGATTGCAATCGCAGGTACTTATACTAAAAATCAGTTAATTTTTTCTGAAGGGGAACCAGGGACAGGTTTTTTTGCTGTGAAGTCTGGTAGAGTTAAGCTGTTCAAAGTTTCTGCTGAGGGGAAAGAACAAATTTTGCATTTGTTTGGGCCTGGAGAACATTTTGCTGAGGTGCCGGCTTTTGATGGGGAATGTTTTCCTGCTTCTGCGATAGCTTTGGAGGTGACTGAGTTATTATTTTTCCCTCGGACTGCTTTTTTGAGTTTGCTTGAGGAATATCCAAGTATTGGGATTAATATGTTAGCACTTTTTGCGCGGCATTTGCGACGGTTTGCTCAGCTTATTGAAGACCTTTCTTTGAAGGAAGTTCCGGGGAGGTTGGCGGCTTATTTATTGTACTTATATGGGGATTCACAGTTTGTATCGGGTGCGGTGGTGGAGTTGGATATGACTAAGGCGCAATTGGCGGCTTTTTTGGGTACTATTCCTGAGACTTTATCGCGGGTTTTTGCTAAGTTGAGTCAGGAAGGTTTGATGGTAATTGATGGTTCTAGGATTACTTTGTTGGATGTGCGCCGTTTGAGGATGTTGGCGGGTGGTAAGAGGGGTTAATTATCCCTATGTTACTGTCAGAAAAAAAGCTTTCGCCTTGCGGTTTCTGGATTTTATTAGGACTTACGCAAGTCTTACCAGAAACCGGGTTTTTGAGAGCATCTGCGTCACGCAGGAGGCAGGAGGTAGAAGGCAGAACGAAGTATTTGAGTCAAAAAACCCGGTTTCTTTGGTTGGGTGCGTAAGTCCTGAATGCGTAAGTCCTAGTTAATTTCCATTTTTATTAGATGGGTTTCACTGACGACGCTCCACCCATCCTACCGTCAGCAATTAGCAATTAGCCATTAGCAGTTAACAGTTAACAGTTAACAGTTAACAATTAATCAGAATTACGAAGAATATCATCGATCGCTTGCCTTTCCTCTCGAGGCTGAGAAGGTAAAACCTGACGAGCATCAGTAATTAGCCAATCAAGAGCCGCAGCCTGGACATCGATCGCAGCCCCAATTTTATCCACACAATAGCGACCAAATACTAACTTATCTACCAAACGCACCCCCGGCCCCAAACGGGAGTATTCAAAAATCACGCTATTTTCCACAGTTGCACCGCTACACACCCAACAATTAGGGCCAATCATCGTTGGGCCAACAATTTTTGCCCCATCTTCAATTTTAGTCATACCACCGATATAAACAGGCCCCGTAATATCAACTTTGTCCCAATTCACCGCTACATTTAAGCCAGCATAGATCCCAGGAAAAACTTCTTTTCCGGGAACCGAAACATTTTTAACTTCTCCTGTAAGTACGCTGCGAATTGCCCGCCAATAGTCGGGGACTTTACCAATATCCACCCACTGAAAATCCATTGAAATCCCATAAAAAGGTGCGCCAATTTCCACCAAGTGAGGGAATAGTTCCGAGCCGATGTCATACTCAATACCGGAAGGGATGTAATTGAAAACTTCCGGTTCAAAAATGTAAATACCAGTATTGATATCGGTACTCAGAGCTTCTTCTACGGAGGGTTTTTCTTGAAAGGCTTTAATCCTGCCGGATTCGTCAGTAACGACAACGCCGTAGCTAGAAACCTCTTGACGGGGGACAGATTTCATCACTACAGTTGCGATCGCCCCCTTTTCTCGATGCCACTTAACAGCCTGTGTCAAGTCCAAATCAATCAAAGCATCGCCACAAAGAACCACAAAAGTATCATCAAAAAAAGGTGAAAAGTCTTGGATACGCTTCATTCCCCCTGCTGAGCCCAAAGCTTCCCCAATTAACTCTCCTTCTACAATCCGCCCTTCAAAAGAATAGGCAATTTGTACCCCAAATTTTTGACCGTCTCGAAAATAGTTTTCAATTTCATTTGCTAAGTGGGAAACGTTGACCATAATTTCGTCAAACCCGTGCTGTCGCAGCAATTCCACCAAAAATTCCATCACTGGCTTTTGCAGGATGGGAATCAAGGGTTTTGGAATCGTGTAAGTAATGGGTCGCACGCGGGTACCCTTTCCGGCTGCCAGAATCATGGCTTTCATCTTTAACTTCCTCAACCCTCACTCAATTGATACCAGTGCAAGCATTTAATCCTAACGATCGCGCCCTGCTGCTAGGCTGCGATCGCACCAGACACCAACTCGCTTTTAGGCGACATCGTACCAGGGTATCAATCATTTTCCCAATTTAGCTGGATTTATCGATTTGTGAATACCAATTGCGGCTAAAAATATCAGTTCAAATCGGTCGAATCTTGAGGTCTTGGTAAAATTCCTCTTGAAGTAACTCTACTTTGGACTGAGCCGATAGCAGCAACAGCGCCCAAAAAATCCCCACGCGATCGCCCTGGGGCGACGAATGAGCATCGGTACTAGCGGCAAATTCTGGGGCCGCACAAGAGTGTAAATTCTCCTGCTGCCATAACTCTAGCAGTTGTTCTATATCCAGCCACTCCCCCCCCACCACCGGGCCATGTTCTGCCAAAAATCGCTCTAATTCCGTAGCAGTTTCCACAAGATTTTCCTGGTGCGCCAGTTCCGCGATCGCACGAGCAGCCTGAGCCCGCACCTTAGAGCTAGTACGGCGAGGACGGGCAGGAAGGGGCGTTTCTTCAATTGCTGCCTGCATCAACTGTAACTGCTCGATCAGCTCTTGGAGAGTAACGGGGCGTTTTCTAGGTAACTGAGATACCGCACGCCGACGTAACTGCCTTTCTAAGTTTTGCGGTAACTGCCGCCCCCCCGCTAATTCTTCCGACTCTAACAACTCGCCATCTTCTGGCAATTCCGGGGGAGATTCCGACAAAACCAGACTTTCTGCCTTCAGCAGTACCAACATCGAGGCATACAAAAATGCCTGCCCGGATTGAGATAAGTCAGCAAAATCACTCTCAGTACCCGGCTCGCAAGCAGGAGCCAGTTTACTCAAGCAGCGATCGATCACTTCAATGACTTGCACATCCCAAGGGTCGATTTCTCCCTTTTCTGCTAACTCAATTAAAAGTGCAATACCCTCGGAAATCGTTGCAAACCCATTTTGGGCTGTGGAAACGCTCATAGCCTTGGCTGCGCCTGTAGTTTAATCGGACTTACTGCCAGAAAGAAGTTAGCGAACTAGGAGAAGGAAACTACAATTAAATCAATAGTTTCAGCAAGTTACAACCGCAAGAATCAGGCGATGGGTTGCTATACAATTGATTAATTATAGCGGCTCTAGCTTTTTTCCATCCCCTTTCAATTACCAACAGCCTTCGCTTTCTCTAGATCGTTTAATTCAGCAGTAGAACTTAGAGATTTGCTTTCTGGGAGCAAGGGCAGTTTTTGTTCTAGTTCTACCTTATAGCGTTCAATATCTTGCTCTAATTGCTGAATACGTTGCTCTTTTTGGCGAATTTGGCGACTCTCCTCGCGAGTTCCGAGCATCCGCTGCATCCTCGACCACAAACTGAAAATCAATGCTAGAACAGCCCCCAATCCCGTAGCGATAATTAGCTCTACACACAGCGGGGCTTGAAATTCGACACCTTGGATTATTTGAATGGTTGTAGGCTCCGTATTTTCTAGACTAAAAATAACCAGAGCTAAGCAAATTAAGAAGATGAAGAAAAAGTTGAGAATCCGCATTTTTTTAATTAGTAATAAGTAGAACCTAAAAGACTGAACGCTAAGGAATAGAGGAAGAAGGGAATAGAATCAAAAGTTTCAGCTATGCCAATAAGGTCTAAGTCCTATTTTAGGTATACCAGTTGCCAAGGCAGTTAGGACATTCTGAATTTAAAACCCTGATTCTAAACCCTTCTTCCGTCTTCCCTAGCCCCTAGCTCCTCTTAAACCGCCTTGGCGGTTGCTATAGCTTGTAGCACTTCAGTCCTGTTAATTGAGCTTAAGTGCAAACAGCTAGCTTTCCTTACTGCCTTAAACCTTTAATTCTGAGGCTGGTTGCCGTTTTCCTATTCCTATTGCTGGTAAAAGCTTATATTTTAGATAGCTGCCAGCCAAAACTAATAAGGCAATAATAACAGTACCAATTCCTACAGGACTTGGCAGCCAGAAAATCGCCTCCAAATAGTTGATTTCACCAGGCTTTAACTTCCAAGTTAACTGATTTCCTGCTTCTATACTGGGAGTAATACCATTGGCAGCAGCCTCAATACTTTTTGCTCCCCAAGGAGTTCTCAAACTAAATTCTAATCCTAAAAGTTGACCGGGGCTAACTAGCACATTCCCACTACTAGAAAGCAGGGAAAGCGAACGCAAATCTAATTCCAAAGTCAGGCGATTTCTCAGGAACAAAACGAAGTTATTTTGATCGACCTTGATGTGGCATCCAAACTTAGGCAAATCTGTCTCAAGAGAGTTAGCCACCCGATCGTTATTGTTTTGATCCTCAACAGGATTAAAAAATTGGTTGAATTTTTCCTCTAATTCATCCCCATTATTAAAAGAAATCCTGACAGCAACTTCGCTATCAGACAGCCGCTTAGTTCTCCCTTGTAGCGATCGCACGCGGCGGTCTATACTATCTAACCATTCCCGGACTGTCTCGCTGCTAAAGCTAGTCAGTCTTTCTCCCAGTTTGATGTGCTGCACTATCTCCCCGTGAGTTTGACTGTCGAAGTTAACTCCCACATCGTAATTCACGCAACCGCCAAGCATTGTTAAAATGCAAAATGCAAAAGGCAAAAGAAAGAGAATAGGCTTTTTTCTTTTCCCTGTTTCATCACGATTTTTTTGCTCTTTCATACTTCCATTTTCCCTTTTTACTTTTTAACTTGCTTTTTGATTGCTAGGGGCTAGGAGAAGAAGGGGCTAGGGGTTAGGGGCTAGGGGTTAGGGGAAGAAGGGAAGAAGGGAATAAGGGAATAAGTAAATCCACCTAATTAAAAATAAGATCGGGATGGCTAAAAAGTTGACTGTATAAACATTCTTCCTTCTTCCTTCTTCCTTCTTCCTTCTTCCTTCTACTTAAAATCAAGGCTTTTAGAAACGCAGAATGTCCTTACCACCTTGACAGTTGCTATAAGTAAAATTACCTTGTAACGCCGCCCTCTGGGCGGTAATTCAACCGCCCAGAGGGCAGCGTTACGAGTCTTATAGCAACTTTCCATCTTAATTTTGTCTAGAGGCTACACCTAACTGTTGAAACAGCATACTCGGTAAATAAGCCCCACCTCCAACCCATTCCGGTTCACTCCCTAAATCTGCCAAATTTTTAAAGGCTTCAAAAATACTGCCTGCCACCATTGTATTCTTCACGCGACCGACAATTTGACCTTTTTCGACCTTGTAGCCTAAATCCAAGTTAACAGAAAACTCGCCTGCTAACTCATTAGATTGACCAGCACCCAAAACCTGATCTACTATTAGCCCTTCTTCCATGCTGGCAATTAATTCGCTTGTCGGCGTATTTCCAGGGGCAATGCAGAGGTTGACTAAATCGGGGCCAGGGCGAGACAGTCCACCTCGGAAACCGTTGCCTGTAGATTGTACACCTGCACGGGCAGCCCAGCGACGATCCCAATAAAATCCCATGACTGTACCTTGGTCAATTAAGACTTTGCGGCTGGTGGGAGTCCCTTCGTCGTCAAAGGGACAGGCGGAAGGCCCGATGGTGGGGTCTTCAAATAGGGTAAAGCGTTTGTCAAATAGGGTTTCACCTACTTTGTCAACTAAGGGAGAGGCTTTCTGGACGACTACTTGACCTGAAAGGATGGTATCAAATAAGCTGGCTATGGTGCTAGCGGCGGCTCTGGGGGTAAACAAGACTGGATAGGAACCGCTGGTAATGGTGGCTTGATTTTCAGCCCAGCGATATTTTTGCAGGAGAGTTTGGAGGATACTATCGGTGTCTAAGGGGCGATCGCGTGCTACATCATAGCCGTAAGCTTGGAGAAAATCTTCTCCCCTGACTAAATTGCCGGAAATACTACCGCTGAGTATTTGGCTAGACCTTTCGGCATAGACATTTCGCGTTGTGGCAATTTTAACTCGACCGCTGCGGACGTGAAACCCCACATCTACGAGAATATCTGGATTGTAGGCGTGAACTTGTTCGATTAGTCCCTTGCCAACTTCCACTAATTCTTGAGTTGACGGCGGCGTGTAGGTGGTTTCTGGGGCCGTCATCTGGAAGTTATCAGCGAGTTCAAACTCTGCGGGATCTCCGATTTCAGCGGTTTGGATGGCCGCGTCTACCAAGTCTTCTAAGCGCGTCAAGTCTGTGGAACTAGCAAAACCCAGTTTCCCCTTATAAATTAGCCGCAGTGCAACGCCTTGCAGGGCTTTGGTTTGCAGGGATTTGAGGCGATTATTTTCAAATTCGATCGGGGTGTCTTGGCTGGATAAGTAGTAAACTTCAGCGGCCTCTGCTCGCACAGTTGCCAGTTTCAATATCTGTTCTAGGGTAGAATCGCTCACGATCGCGTTTTTAGTTATATGAATCTCTTTTTTATTTTAGGCGCGATCGGTGAGATAGGGAGAGTAGGAGACTAGGAGGCTGGTAGCAATTAGCAATTAGCAATTAGCCATTAGCCATTAGCCATTAGCCTAAACAGACTGTAGCCTACACTTAAGATTCTTGAGTCAGAGCACAGCGATTGCACAGTCCGAAAAACTCCAGCGTATGGTAATAAATCTTGAATGAGTGCAACTTTTGTAACTGGCGTTCCAATTCGTGGACGGGACATTCGTTAATGGGAATCGAGTCCCCGCATTCCAGACAAGTTAGGTGGTGTTGGTCTTCTTGTACCACGCTATACAAGGACTCCCCGCTCCCCAATGTCCGCACCTGAATAATTCCCTCGCGCTTTAAGACATCCAGGGAACGGTAAACTGTCGCTAAACCCATGCTTTGGTCGCTGTTACGCAGTTCTAAGTATATATCTTGAGCTGAAATTGAGCGGTTGAGGGTCTTGAGCAGATTTAAAATACGCTCCTGACTGCGGGTGTGGTGGGTTCTCATGGTCAGTCTTATTGATATGCTTGATTCAAATCTTTCCTTGTTTCTAGGCTAGCTCAGTTCGGGAAAGAGCATCGCGTGATTTTAGGCGATCGCGGATCGCGAATGGCTAACCTGGCGGATAATATGAGTATTGTTAACTTTCAGTCAGACTTGACATCAGACATTGCTGTGACTCAGAAATATCAGGCTCGAATTTATATCACCCTCCGCCCCTCGGTTTTAGACCCTGCTGGTACTGCTGTACAGTCTGGTTTGGAACACATGGGCTATGACAATGTTGAGCGCATTCGGATCGGCAAGTATATTGAAATGACACTTTCTTGTGTCGATGAAGCCGCAGCCCGCCTTGAACTCGACCGTATTTGCGACCAACTCTTAGCTAATCCTGTTATTGAGAATTATACTTTTGATTTGACGGAATTGTTAACGGTTAACGGTTAACAGTTAACGGTTAATTGGAAAATACCATTACCAATTATAGAAGAAGGGACTAGGGGCTAGGGAAAGAGGGGGAGGATGAGGAGGTAAATCCCCCATTCTCCTCAATTAGCAATTACAGGACTTACCACCCAACCAAAGAAACCGGGTTTTTTGACAAAAATACATAGAAGAGGGGCTAGGGGCTAGGGGCTAGGGGCTAGGGAAAGAGGGCGGGGGAGATGGGTGATTAGCCATTAGCCATTAGCAATTAGCAATTAGCCATTAGCCATTAGCAATTAGCCATTAGCAATTAGCCATTAGCCATTAGCAATTAGCCATTACCAATTACCAAATTAATATGACCTGTGAAGAAATTGCCAATACTCTTAAAGAATTATTTGGTGCAGCCGTAGAAGCTATAGGCTTAAATTCTTGGCAAGTAGAAACTGCTAATTTTCGGCTGTTAGTCTTACTATCAGACGATGGAAGTTGGCTGCGGATCTTAATACCAATTGTTTCTGTTGCTGAAGCTCAACCTTTTCTTGAACAACTACTCGAAGCTAACTTCGATCGCACCCTAGAAACTCGCTATGCCATCCACCAAAATGTCTTGTGGGGAGTTTTTCAGCACAATTGCCAGAGTCTTACTATTGCTGATTTTTCTTCTGCCGCCACACAATTGCTCTCTCTACATCAGCAAGGAGTGGCAGAGTTTTGGAATGAGTTGATTGAAAGCCGCATCCGTCAAATTATTCAGGCCGCTAAGGGTCAAGGACAGTCTATCCAAACTACTCTTCAAACTTTAGAGCGTTTCTATGCAGAGGGGTTGATGGGTGAGATGCAGCAGGGGTCAGAATCCCGCGAACAAACTCTAGCAGCATGGCGGCGGCAGTTGGAACATTTATGGCCAGAGGTAGAACCATAAAAAGCTGTTTGGGGAGGAAAATTAAAAAATAATCAACTCAAAACAGTATAATAAGGCTATACTCAAACTGTCAACCATCTTCAGATATATTTTCAGGAAATAGCATCAAAATATCATGGGTAAAAGAACCTATTTACCCACTCTTCGATGTGTTGCTAGTCAAACCTGCATATAAAAATAACAATTCTTTAGCTAAGACCAGCTTAAATTTTATTGACAAGTAAAAATTGTGAGTTACTAACTTGCAGATCTCAAGACAAAACTTAAGGGAGGTATATTTATGAGGGCGTTGGATGAGTTGGGCTCTGAATTATTAGTTTTACCGATACCAGAAGTTGGTACTCGGAACCTATCTTTAGAATCAACCCTCCAAGACTTGCCGCTCTACGACTTTCAGATAGAATTTACTCAGTCAGCAAAAGAACTTGCTCAAGCGTTTGAAGCACATCCCCTGCTCCCAGGAGTTATTTTAACTGAACAGAGTCATTTTGCAGGCATGATTTCCCGTCGGTTCTTTTTTGAAAAAATCAGCCGCCGCTACGGGATAGAAATGTTTTTCAAGCGACCAATTGAGATTTTATACCGCTTTTCGAGTCACGATATTTTAATTCTTCCCGGCAATACCTTAATTGTGGAAGCAACACAGCAATCATTGCAGAGAGTAGCGGACTTACTTTACGATCCGATTGTGGTTGAAATCGCGCCTCAGAACTACAGAATTTTAGACATACACCAATTACTTGTCGCTCAGTCAAAAATTCACGAATTGACAAGTCTGCTGCTCCAGAAACAAACTCAAGCTAAAATTATCCAAACTGAAAAAATGGCGAATTTAGGGCGGATGGTAGCTGGCGTGGCTCACGAAATCAGGAATCCGCTTAACTGTATTTGGGGCAACTTAAGCTTTTTAATTTCCTATTTTGAGAGTTTGATGCAGTTGTTATCAGCTTACGAAGAAGAAATAGCCGAGCCACCTGCAAAAATAGAGACAGTTAAAGAAGAGATAGAATTTGAATGGTTAAAAGAAGACTTGCCTTTAACTTTAGAAGGAATCCAAATTGGTTCAGAGCAACTTCTTAAAGTTGTCAATGGACTGCACAACTTCTCTCACATGGACGAAACAAAACGCCGAGAAGCTAACATTCATGAATGTATCGATACCACACTTCTGATCCTGAAAAGCCGCCTCAGAAATGCGGTAAAAGTGGTGAAAGAGTACGGGTTTCTGCCCCCGATTAACTGTTACTCAGGTCAATTGAGCCAAGTATTTATGAACTTGCTTGTCAACGCCCTCGACGCTCTAGCAGAACACGCATCTGAGCAAGAATTAAAGGCAGAATGCAGCGAAAATTGGCAGCCTAAGATCGAGATTATTACAGAAACCTTAGAGATTGAGAGTGCTAGCTGGGCAGCAATTCGGATTAGCGACAACGGGCCCGGCATTCCCCTAGAGATTCAGGAGCGCATATTTGATAACTTTTTTACCACGAAACCTATGGGCAAAGGCAGCGGTTTGGGACTGGCAATTAGCCATCAAATTGTCACGGAAAAACACAGGGGTAGACTGAATTTGCGATCGCAACCAGGTAAAGGCACAGAATTTGAAATCTTGCTACCAGTAGTTTGAGCTTCGCCCTTACCAAAGCTTTAACAAAATTGGGCTTAATCCCAAATTGAAAATCCAACATCTAAAAAAGAACTGAAATGATACGCTAAGTTGGTAGCAAATTCTATCTGCCCAATCCTTGAAGCGTCTGCTTTCGCGCCAAGCCAGAATGTTTGTGGGAAATAAATTAGATTCAAAATCGTCTGGGCCATCCCTATCCGAAGCGAGCAACCAAGACCTCTCTCTGGAGTCCACCCTCCGGGATTTACCCCTCTACCATTTTCAGGTACTATCAACCTGTCTGGGAGTAACTGTTACTGAGATATTTGAAAAATATCCTCTTCTACCTGGAGTCATCTTGACAGAAGAGGGAGAATTTGTGGGGATGATGTCGCGGCGGCGACTGCTAGAGTACCTGCTCAAACCCCAGGCACTAGAGTTGTTTTTAAACTTGCCCTTGAAAGTCCTCTACAGCTATGCTCGCACGGAGATGCTAGTTCTGCCAGAGAGTACAACCATTTTAATTGCAGCACAGCAGGCTTTTAGGCGATCGCCAGAATTACAGGGAGAACCAATCATCACTGTACAGTCGGAATCCAAATCTTACCGATTATTAGACGTTCATGCTTTAAATATCGCCTATTGGCAAATTCGAGGTATCGAAACTCAAGTGCGATACGAACGCGCCCAAGCTCAAATGATTCAAAGTGAGAAAATGGCAAGCTTGGGGCGTTTAGTAGATGGCGTAGCACACGCAATTTTAGATCCAGTTGGTTTTATTTGGGGTAACTTAACTTACGTCACAGGTTACAGCGAGAATTTAATAGAATTGCTATCTGCTTACGAAGCCCTTTGGCCAGAGATTCCCGAAGAAATTTCCCAGCTAAAACAAGAAATAGAATTTGATTTTTTACAAAAAGATTTGCCGCGAACCATTGGTAGTATTAGATCGGGAGCCGAACGCCTGACTAAATTAGCAACAAGTTTGCAAAACTTTTGCCACATAGATGAAGTACATCCCAAACCCGCTGACTTGCACGCGGTCATTGACGGGATTGTTTTGCTATTAAAGAGCCGACTAACAGGAGAAATAGAAGTAGTAAAAAATTATGGATACTTACCACCAGTGCCTTGTTATGCAGGACAGCTAAACCAAGTGTTCATGAATATTTTGACTAATGCCATCAACGCCTTGATTAATGAAGCTGTTAGTCAGGAATTAGCGAAAGAATTTAGAGGTGTAGTGTTCAAAGACCCAGCTCATAAACCCAGAATTGAAATTACTACAGAAGTTTGTTCCCCAGAGCCGCCTGTGGATGCCGAAAGACCATTACTGCGGTGGGTTTCTATTCGTATTGCTGACAATGGGCCGGGGATGTCTTCAGGGAAACAGCAGAGAATTCTACAATCCTTTTCTACAGAAAAACGCGCTGAGAAAGAGACAAGTCTAGCCGTGAGCTATCAAATTGTCACGGCTAAGCATGGTGGAAGATTCAGGATGCGATCGCAACTTGGTATCGGCACTGAATTTGAAATTCTCTTACCCTTGGTTTGACACTCCCCGTCTTTTGGCCTAGCCTGCCGTAGGCATAGACACGGCGATTCTTAAGGACAAACTTTGGGAGACGATCTACCCAAAGTATAACCATTAGAAAGTATAACCGTTAGACCGATGGATCTGTCTCAGGAGAAACCAAACTCTCATTGTTAGGTAACAGCCAACTGAGAAGCATCGCAGTCAACCCCCCAGTGGAAATAGCAGAACCAAAAAGGTTGTTAAATAGTGGTGGCTTATTAGCAAAAATCTGAGGCATGAATACCACCCCTAAGCCTAAGCCGAGAGAAACAGCCACGATAATCATCGATCGCCGATCTAATCCTGCCGAAGCAACAATTCCCAACCCAGCAACAGCGATCGAGCCGAACATCACCAGTGTCGCACCACCCAAGACAGGCTGGGGAATCGCTTGAAACACACCGCCCACAATCGGGAGCAAGCCTAGAATAGCAAAAATCCCAGCGACAAAGAAGCCGACATAACGACTACCAACTCCTGTCATTTGAATCACACCATTATTTTGGCTAAAGGTTGTGTTTGGGAAGGTATTTAGCACAGCAGCAATCAGCGAGTTGACTCCATCACCGAGCACTCCACCCTTAATGCGCCGGATGTAAAGCGCACCCTTAACGGGTTCCTTAGAAACAGCAGAGGTAGCAGTTAAGTCTCCAACCGTTTCAATCGCTGTCAGCACATACAACAGGATAAATGGGACGAAGGCAGCAAAGTCGAAGCTCATACCATAGCGAAACGGAATTGGTAAGCTAAAGGCGGGCAGCTTGCTTAAAGAACTAAAATCGACAATGCCCAGAAACAGCGAGATGATATAGCCAACCCCAAGTCCGATCGCGATCGCCCCCATCCGCAGATATCGATTTCTTGATAGGGTGAGTACCACAACTAACAGAAGTACCGTACCTCCGAGAGCGAGGTTCTGCCAACTTCCAAATGAACCATCATTTTTTGCTAATGCAGCCGCTCCACCAGCCAAACTGGTAATTCCAGTCTTGATTAAGCCCAGCCCAATAATCATTACCACCGTACCAGAGACAACTGGCGTGATGATTTTATCCATCAAATGCAGAAATCGACTGAGAATGATTTCGACAAAAGAGCCAAAGAAGCAAACGCCAAAAATTAATGCTAGCGCCTGCTCAGGTGTTTTACCTCCCTGCAATGCCACAGTGCCAACGCCTAAAATCGGCCCTAGAAAAGCGAAGCTCGTACCCTGAAGGCTCAACAATCCCGATCCTATAGGTCCAATTTTCTTACATTGAATAAATGTACAGATCCCAGACGCAAACAGCGACATACTGATCAAATAGCTTGTATTCGCGGCATCTAATCCCAAACTGGTGCAAATAATTAATGGCGGAGTAATAATGCCCACGAAAGCAGCCAGAACGTGCTGAAATGCCACGAAAATTGCTTCTCCAACAGGCGGTTTGTCTGTTAAACCATAGAGTAGCTCTGATGGTCTGACAGAATTTTCTGTGGTCGGAATTTCCTCTACGGCGAGATCGGTATTCGCTTCTATCATTTAATTTAAAGGTGACGAATGATGGGTGGATATACGGTATACAATCAAATGCGGATGTCAGATGTTGCTAACTAAGATACAAAATTACTAAAGAGGGGCTAGGGGCTAGGGGCTAGGGGAAGATGGGGGAGATGAGGAAGAGGGGAAGATGGGGAGATGGGAATAATAGTAAGGGCTTCCATGCGATCGCTCAGCCGAAGGTTTCGATCGATTTAGAATGTCCTAATGGTCTTGGCGGTTAGGGCAACTCCAACTCTTACATCTGGTTCATAATCCCTTACTTCGTCAAGCTTTTCCCTCTTCTCTCTTACCCTAGCCCCTAGCCCCTAGTCCCTAGCCCCTTCTTCCCCTAGCCCCTAGCCCCTAGTCCCTAGCCCCTTCTTCCTTAGCCCCTTCTTTCAAAATCCCCTTCATCTTTCGCTATCAAAGCTGCTGCTGCCCAACTGTCCACTGGTCTAGAAAAAAAGTATCCCTGCCCACCATCGCACTTTAAGGCTCTGAGTAGAGCGAGTTGGGAAGCCTTTTCTACTCCTTCGGCTACCACCTCCATGCCTAGATTGTGGGCTAAGGTGACTATGGAGCGGACAATTTCTGTGGGATCGATGCTTCCCTGGTTGATGTTGCTTTCCACACCCATTCTGCTGACAAAGGAGCGGTCAATCTTTAGAGTATCAGTGGGGAAGCGGTGTAGATAACTTAAGGAAGAATAACCTGTGCCGAAGTCATCGATGCACAAGTGAATATTTCTAGCTTTGAGCTCTTTAAGGAGGGCGGTGACGGATTTAGAATTTTCCATCAGCACGCTTTCTGTAATTTCTAGTTTTAAACTCCGGCCATCTAGGTCAGTTTCTCGGAGAATGCGATCGATTTGTGCGATTAAATCGGGTTGGGAAAACTGTTTAACGGAGAGATTGACGCTGACTGTTAAGGAGAGGCGGTGAGGAAATTGCTGCTGCCATTGGCGAATCTGGCGGCAGGACTCTCGTAGCACCCACTGGCCGATGGGTATAATTAGTCCGGTTTCTTCTGCGACTGGGATAAATTCTGCGGGAGAAACTAAGCCGCGTTCTGGGTGTTGCAACCGGACAAGTGCCTCGAAACCTGTAATTTTGCCGGTTAAGAGGGATACTATCGGCTGGTAGTGGATCAAAAATTGAGGGATGGTAATTGGTTGGTGGTGATTGGTAATTGGTAATTGAGAGAGGATGATATTCTGCTCGTTGCTCTCGGTTGCTGCGGAGTTTTGAAGTTTTGGGGCTGTGCTGTTTATATACTGTTCTTTTTTAATTGCTTCGATCGCCTTTCGCAAGTCGTTTTCTATCTGCAATAGCCGCAGGGCGTGGGCGTGCATGGAGGTGTTGAAGATTTCGTGACGGGCGCGCCCTTGTTCCTTGGCGCGATACATGGCTGTGTCTGCGTCGCGCAAGAGGTTGGCTGCGTCTTCACATTCGGGGGAACTCAGGGCGATGCCGATGCTGACGGTGATGAATACTTCGTGTCCGTCTAGAGTAAATGGGGATGTGAGTTCTTGGTGCAGTAGGTTGGCTAGATTGGTGGCACTACTTAGGCTGTCGATGTCTTCGAGCAAGATTACAAATTCGTCTCCGCCGAGGCGGGCAACTGTGTCTCCGGGGTGGAGAGATTTTTCGAGGCGGCGGGCAATCGCGATTAGTAGGCGATCGCCTATGGCGTGACCTAAACTGTCGTTGACTACTTTAAATCGATCCAGATCTAGAAACAGTACGGCAAACAAATAGTCTTTACGCCGTTTGGCTATGGCGAAGGCATGATCTAAGCGTTCGCTAAATAGGGCGCGGTTGGCTAAACCTGTAAGTCCGTCGTGAAAAGCGTCGTGCAGCAGTTGTTGTTCGGCTAATTTGCGGGCTGTGATGTCGTGACAGTTAATCACGATCCCGTTTACGGCTGGGTCGTGCAGTAAGTTGGTGGCTACGGCTTCTAATACGCACCAGGAACCGGTGCGGTGACGAACTCGGTACTCTATGGGTGATTGGCTGATGCCTGGGTTTTGAATTGCTTTGCTGAGAGTTTGTGCGATCGCGGCTTTGTCGTCTGGATGAGCTAGGCTGAGGGCGTTGCGACCGATCGCGATTTGGGGTGTGTAGCCTAAAATTCGTTTGACTGAAGGGCTAATGTAATCATATTTGCCGCTAGCGTTCAGAATTACGGTGATGTCGGTAGCGTTTTCAATTAAGGAGCGAAATCGCTGTTCTCTTTGACGGAGTGCTTCTTCTGCCTGTTTGCGTAAGCTAAGCTCGCCGTAGGCATCGCTGATATCTAGAGCTACTCCGTCTACGATTACATTGCCGTTGCTGTCTTTGGAAAAATGACCGCTATCTTGCACCCACTTTACCTGACCGGAGGTTGAGATGACTCGGTATTCCCGATGGCAAGGTTGAAGTGTCTCGATCGAAGTTTGTAGGGAGGTGTCGAACATGGCTTTGTCATCGGGATGGATGATTTCTATTAAGCTCTCTGGGCGGGCTATTGCTTCTGCTGGGGAAATGCCTGTAATTTCCTGCACGCCTGGGCTGATGTAAAGTAGTGACATCTTACCGTCAGGATCGATGGCGATGCGGTAGACGGAGCCGGGAATGTTGGTTGCTATTGCGGCAAATTGTTGCTGGATCAGCAGTACAGTTTCTTCTGCTCGTTTGCGCTCTGCAAGTTCGGCTTGGGCTTTTTGATAGAGTTCGGTTTGGTGGATGGCGATCGCGCACTGATCGGCAATTACTTTTACTAAGGATATTTCTTCTGAACTCCACTCTCTAGGGCGATCGCATTGATGCAGGGAAATTACTCCTAAAAATGAGTCGCGGTATAGCAGGGGTATCATTGCTAGGGAACGTACTTCAAATATCCTCAGTAATTCTTGTATTTGAGGTGGGAGGTTATCAAATTCCGAAGCAATGACGGTTTCCCCCTGACTGAGAGTTTGGTAGTGTAATGTGGAGAATCCGCATTGAACTCCGATGATGTTTTCTCTGTTAGTAGCGCTCATGCTTACATAACAAGCTCTTGTTTGATTACTTATTTCTACTTGACAAATAAGGCAGCGCGTTGTTTGTAATGCTGTTTGTAACTGATCTACTGTTATTTGCATTACTTCGTCCAGAGCAAGAGTGCTCCGCATCGCCTGTACTATTTTATTAATGATTGCTTCTCGTTTGGCTTGACGCTGCACCAAGGCGATCGCTTGTTGCTGTTGGCGACGCAGTTTAAATTCTCCCAGGGCTCTTTCTAAAACTGTGGGCAAGCGAAATAGTCTATCTTTTAAGACAAAGTCTGTCATTCCCGCTTTAATACACTCAACTGCTGCTTCTTCCCCCAAACTCCCCGTTACCAGAATCAAAGGAATTTCTTGTCCTGATTGCTGCACTAATTTCAACACCTCCAACCCATTAAAACCAGGTAGGCGATAATCTGACAGAACAGCGTCGTAAGTGGTATTTGTAAGTAAATCTTCGCAATCTGTGGCTGTTGCAACTCGATTCCAGGTAAAATTTACACCTGCTGATTCTAAGGCGAGTACCATCAGTTCTGCATCTTCCGCCACGTCTTCTACAATCAACAAGTGCAGAGGTAAGTGCTGTAGCTGTTTCAGTTGTTGGGGCTGGGTTTGAGATTCCTGAAACATTGGTAATTGGTAATTGGTAATTGGTAATTGGTAATTGGTAATTGTTAGTTGTTAGTTGTTAGTTGTTAGTTGTTAGTTGTTAGTTGTTAGTTGTTAATTGATAATTGATAATTGATAATTGGGGAAAAATTCTCTCAGTCTCCCTCTCCCCCTTCCTTCTTCCCTTCTTCTCTTCTTCCCTTCTTCCCTAGCCCCTAGCCCCTAGCCCCTAGCCCCTAGTTATAACAGTTTAAAGTAAAAAGTTGCTCCTTGACCAGGCGCACTGTGAGCCCAAATCCTGCCACCGTGACGGTGAATTATTCGCTGTGCGATCGCTAAACCAATGCCTGTCCCTTCAAAACCTTGCTGAGAGTGAAGTCGCTGGAAGGTTCCAAACAATTGATTTGCATACTTCATATCGAATCCGACACCGTTATCCTTGACAAAAACTGTTCCGTCTGATAAACAACCTACAGTAATTCTAGCAGGATTGCGATCGCGGCTGAATTTGACAGCATTAGCGATCAGGTTGGTAAATACCTGTTGCAGCAAAGTTTCATCTGCGATCGCCGTAGGCATTTCTCTAATTTCAAATTCTATCAAACCATCTTCATCTGTTATTTGAGGCGAAGCCAAATTGAAAGCAATTTCAGCCAATTGCTTAAAATTAACAGGAACTTGCCTTAATTCTCGTCGTCCTAAGCGCGATAGAGTAAGCATTCCGTCAATCAAAAGCCCCATTTTCTGGCTGCTATTCTGAATTAATTCCAAATAGCGAAGAGTGTTAGGATCGCTGAGAGCACCAGTCAGTTCTAGTTGTTTTCTCAAAGCATTTCCAAAGCCTGAAATATGCCGCAAAGGGGCGCGAAGGTCGTGAGAAACTGAGTAAGAAAATGCTTCTAATTCTTTATTGGCAATTTCTAATTCCTGGGTACGTTTTGATAAAGCTTCTTTCGTCTCAATTAATTCAGTAATATCACGAGAAGTACCGATTAAAGCGTAAACTTCACCATTAGGCTTCTTCAGCGGAATTTTAAAAGTATCGAAGTGGATAGTGCCAATGGGTAAAGTAATAGTTTCCTGCCAATGTAGCATCTTTCCAGATTCAAATACTTGCCGATTCTGCTGAGCAAATATTGATGATAACTCTGGCGGATAACACTCAAAAATAGTTTTTCCTTGCATTTGATATCTACTTTCAAAACCGCTAGCCTTAGCAATAGTGTTATTAACAAAAGGCAATTGCATATTTTCGCGATCGACCACAAAAATATAGTCTGGTAGAGCGTTAAGGAAAGTTTCTAATTCAGCGGTACGCTGGGCAACTTGAGATTCTAAAGTTTCGTTGAGTTCTTTAAGTTGTGCTTCTTGCCGTTTGCGATCGCTAATATCTGTAGTAGTGCAGGTAATACCAACTACAGCGCCATTCGAGTCGTGCAGAGGTTCTACAGTCAGATTATAAAAATAAGCTTCTCCTGCGACTATCATCTGAACTTCTTCTCGCCTTCCGATACCAGTTTCAAGCACTCTGCGTTTAATATTTGTTAAATTTTCAGCATCGGCCTGACTAATCAAATCGCTATCTTTTTTACCGATTATCGAATCTGGAGAAAATCCAAAAGTGGGATTATAAATCCAAGTATAACGGAGATCGGTGTCTTGATTGAAAACTACAATGGGGGAATTTTTGAGGGCGATTTGAAATCGTGCTTCGCTCTCCCGCAGTTGTTCTTCGACTTGCTTAAGTGCGCTAATATCGCGAACAATTGCTAAAACTGATTCTACAGAATTGTCTTGAGCAAATTCTGGTACTGCTCGGCAATCATAATATTTTTTACCCGTAGGAGTAGAAAACTCAAATTGAATCGTTTGTTGTTGACCTGTGGAGAAAACCTTTTGTAAAGTTTCATCCCATAGATCGCAAGTAGTTTCTGGCATACCGAGTTCTCGGTTGGTTTTACCAATGAATGTAGAAGCTGGCATTCCATTTGCCAATTCAACCGCTTTATTGACGTAAAGGTGGCGGAGTTGTTTGTCAAATCGCGCTGTAATATCAGGGGAATTCTCAACCAGTGTCGTGAATTCTTGCTGGTGCTGGTGCAGTTTTTCCTCTATTTGTTTGCGGTCAGTTACATCTCTGGCAAAAGAGAGAATTGACTTTACTTTTCCCTCTTCATCAAACAAAACAGAGTTATACCATTCGCAGTAAATTACGGAACCATCTTTGGTATAGTTACGGTTATAAGTGACGTTGTGTTTTTCGCTACCTTCTAGTAAACGATCGCATACATTGTGAACCGCTTCAAAATCTTCGTCAAAGATGAACCGCCAGTGGTGCCAGTCTTGACCTATGATTTCTTCTGCTTTCCAGCCAAAGATTTTTTCTGCCTGAGACGACCAGCGCTTTAAACTTTGGCGATCCCATTCTAAAACGGCGAGAGGTAGATTTTCTAGATGAAATTCTAATTGGGAATCAGCGCGTTTCAATAGTGATTCTACCCGGTGGCGTTGGTTCTTAAATGAAGTGAAGCTATTACTGAGTTCCTTTGCTGCCGCTGTCCGCTCTTTTTCCAGTTTTGCAATCGTTTGTTCGAGCTGGTCTTCTAATTCGTCCCAAGCTTGTTTTAATGCTGATTCCGCCTGCTGTAATTCTACGGTATCGCTGTGCAAAAGCTCACTTTTTTCACCGGGATTTTCACACATATTTGAAGAAGGGGCTAGGGGCTAGGGGCTAGGGGCTAGGGAAGAAGGAAGAAGGAAGAAGGGGAGACTGGGAGAATTTTTCCTCAATTAGCCATTAGCCATTAGCCATTAGCAATTCTTAATTTTTTATTCCTAAATTTTAGGGCCCTGTCGCTATTGACAAGACCCGTAGGATGCGATCGATATCGCAAGTTCGCCAGTGGCGAAATTTAGATTTTTTAACAAACGAGATAACTTTGCGAGGGTCAACAATCAACAACTAAGGTTTACAATTGCTACAGCTTTACTCTTAGGCTTCCAGCATAGTCACGTCTTCCTAGACTCTGGTTTGGCTTTACTCTTCTATTTAAGCGAGCGTTGCCACTACTCTCTATGCTTGGTTAATTTCGGCTGTTACTGGCATCTAGACCGGAGACACCTCGCCTACAATACCGCTTAACTATTTTTGCCTCCTTGGTGCCTTGTTTCTTGGTGTCTATTGTTAAGTTAGCATTACTTTCTGGGAGAGGCAAGCGGAATTGATTGAAATTGACAGTTCTTTACATAACTCATTCTAACGATATAAATGTCAAAATAGATGTAAGTTTTACTAATGTTACATCTTTACATAGTTTATCCTTTCTGTCATGCCTTCCTCTCCTCAATTTCTGTCTGGTAGCGAAATTCGGCAAAAATTCCTAGACTTTTATGCCCAGCGGGGACATAAAATCTTGCCGAGTGCATCTTTAGTACCCGAAGATCCAACTGTGTTGCTAACGATCGCGGGAATGTTGCCATTTAAGCCAATTTTTTTGGGACAGCGATCGCCACAGTCTCCTCGCGCAACAACATCCCAAAAGTGTATCCGTACTAACGATATCGAAAACGTCGGCCGCACGGCCAGACACCATACTTTTTTCGAGATGTTAGGAAATTTCAGCTTTGGAGACTATTTCAAGAAACAAGCGATCGCTTGGGCCTGGGAATTATGTACCGAAGTCTTCGGTTTACCTCCAGAAAATTTAGTTATCAGCGTATTTCGGGAAGATGACGAAGCATTTGACCTCTGGGCAAAAGAAATAGGTATTCCTCCTCAACGCATTCAGCGTATGGGAGAAGAGGATAATTTCTGGGTATCCGGCCCAACGGGCCCCTGCGGCCCCTGTTCGGAAATTTACTATGATTTTCACCCCGAAAAAGGTGACGATATTGACCTCGAAGATGATACCAGATTTATCGAAATCTACAACCTGGTATTCATGCAGTATAACAGAGATGCCGCAGGCAATCTTACTCCTCTGCAAAATCAAAATATTGACACCGGCATGGGACTGGAACGGATGGCGCAAGTCCTCCAAAAAGTACCTAACAACTACGAAACAGACCTGATTTTTCCGATCGTCAAAACTGCTGCTGAAATAGCTAGAATTGACTACAGTCAAGCTGATGAAAACACAAAAATTTCTCTAAAAGTAATTGGCGATCATATTCGCGCAGTAGTTAATATGATTGCTGACGAAATCCGGGCTTCAAATATTGGTCGTGGCTACGTCCTGCGGCGGTTAATTCGGCGTGCGGTACGTCACGGACGGCTGATTGGAATTGAGGGAGGATTTATCACTAAAGTTGCAGAAACTGCGATCGCACTTTGCGAAGATGCCTATCCAAATGTTAGACAGCGATCGGCAGCTATTCAGGCTGAATTAGAAAGAGAAGAAGCGAACTTCCTCAGAACTTTGGAACGTGGCGAAAAGTTGTTGGCAGAAATCATCGATCGGTTACAGCAGCAAGGTAAAAATCAAATTGACGGGCAAGATGCTTTTACTCTTTACGATACCTACGGTTTCCCCTTAGAATTAACTCAGGAGATTGCAGAAGAACAGGGTCTTACTGTTGATGTTGAAGGTTTCGAGCAGGCGATGGAGGAGCAAAGAAATCGCGGCAAAGATGCTCACGAAACTATCGATCTGACCGTGCAAGGTTCTCTAGATAAGTTGGCTGAAAATATTCACGCAACTGAGTTTGTTGGTTACAAACAATTGTCTAGTAACGTTCAAGTTAAAGTTATCTTAGTGAATGGGAAATCTGTTGAGGAAGCTAGCGAAGAAAGCGAAATACAAGTTATTTTGAACCAAACACCTTTCTATGCGGAATCAGGCGGACAAATCGGCGATCGCGGCGATTTATCGGGCGATTCAATTTTGGTAAAAATTGAAGATGTTAAGAAGGAATCTGATTTCTTTGTGCATTTTGGTCGCATCGAACGCGGTACTCTGAGGGTGGGTGATAGCATGACTGCACAAGTTGATAATAGCCGCCGCCGTCGCGTTCAAGCAAACCATAGTGCAACTCACTTGTTGCAAGCAGCTTTAAAGCAAATTGTTGACAATTCTATTTCTCAAGCGGGTTCGCTAGTAGATTTCGATCGCCTGCGTTTTGACTTCAATTGTCCCCGTTCCATAACTGCGGAAGAGTTGCAAAAAATTGAAGATCTGATTAATAGTTGGATTGCTGAAGCTCACCTGGCTGAAATTGCTCAAATGCCGATTGCCGAAGCAAAGAAAAAAGGTGCAGTTGCCATGTTTGGCGAGAAGTACGGCGATGTGGTGCGGGTGATTGATTTTCCCGGCGTTTCGATGGAATTGTGCGGGGGAACTCACGTTAGCAATACGGCAGAAATTGGGTTGTTTAAGATCGTGTCAGAAACGGGTATATCCTCTGGTATTCGCCGCATTGAGGCCGTGTCGGGACAAGCTGTTTTAGACTATCTGAACGTGCGGGATAAGGTTGTTAGAGATTTAGGCGATCGCTTTAAAGCTAAACCTGAAGAATTGCCGAACCGCATCACTAATTTACAGAATGAATTGAAAGCCAATCAAAAAGAATTGGAAGCGTTGAAATCGGAACTGGCGATTGCTAAATCTGACCAATTATTGAGCAGTGCTGAGTCAGTTGGCGAGTTCAAAATTATCATTGCTGAATTGGGAGATGTGGATACAGAAGCACTGAAAACTGCTGCTGAAAGGTTGCAGCAAAAATTAGGTAATGCTGCTGTAGTTTTGGCTTCTGTTCCCGAAGCAGATAAGGTGAGTTTAGTAGCAGCTTTTAGTGCTGATGTCAATAAAAAAGGTTTGCAAGCTGGCAAGTTTATCGGGCAAATTGCTAAAATTTGCGGCGGTGGCGGCGGCGGCCGACCTAATTTGGCTCAAGCTGGAGGACGAGATGCGAGTAAATTAAAAGAAGCTTTAGAAAGCGCTCGCAATCTATTAGTTGAAGGTCTGAAGTAGTCTTGTAAGGTGGGCAATGCCCACCTGAAAAAGATAAAATATAAACATAAAAATTGTGGAGATGCAATAAAATGGTACAAGCACCAGCTAAACCCTTAACATTAGATGAGTTTCTGAAGCTACCAGAAACCAAACCGGCTAGCGAATACATTGACGGTCAAATTATCCAAAAGCCAATGCCTCAAGGAAAACACAGTACAGTTCAAGCTGAATTAATTATCACAATTAATGCAGTAGTAAAGCCAGATAAAATTGCACGCGCATATCCAGAACTGCGGTGTACCTTTGGGGGGCGCTCAACAGTTCCTGATGTCTCTGTATTTCTTTGGGATAGAATTCCCCGCGATGAAAATGGCCAAGTTGCTAATGTGTTTAAGCTGGCTCCTGATTGGACAATTGAAATCCTATCGCCCGATCAAAGTCAGACTAAAGTAACAAAAAATATTCTGCATTGTTTGAATCACGGAACGCAATTGGGTTGGTTAATAGATCCCAATGAGCAAACAGTATTTGTTTTTCTTCCCAATCAACACCCGATAGTATTTGATGAGCCACAGCAACAATTAATAGTCCCCTCATTTGCTAGTGAATTTATCCTGACTGTGGGGGAATTATTTGGTTGGTTATTAGAATGATTGAGAAAGCAGTTATATAGGTGGGCAATGCCCACCTGAAAAAGATAAAATATAAACATAAAAATTGTGGAGATGTAATAAAATGGTACAAGCACCAGCTAAACCCTTAACATTAGATGAGTTTCTGAAGCTGCCAGAAACAAAACCTGCCAGCGAATACATTGACGGTCAAATTATCCAAAAGCCAATGCCTCAAGGTGAACACAGCACAATTCAGACTGAACTTCCTCCTGTTATAAATGCAGTTCTTAAACCTAAACGGATTGGACGAGCATATACAGAACTGCGGTGTACATTTGGCGGCCGATCAACAGTTCCCGATGTCTCTGTATTTCTGTGGGATAGAATTCCGCGCAAAGAGAATGGCGGTGTCGCCAATGTGTTTAATATTGCTCCTGATTGGACAATTGAAATCCTATCCCCCGATCAAAGTCAAACTAAAGTAACAAAAAATATTTTGCATTGTCTGAATCACGGAACGCAATTAGGTTGGTTAATAGATCCTAGCGAGCAAACAGTATTTGTTTTTCTTCCCAATCAACAACCGATAGTATTTGATGAACCACAAGAACAATTAATTGTACCCTCATTTGCCAGTGAAGTGAGCTTGACTGTGGGGGAGTTATTTGCTTGGCTCTTAGAATAATTTAGGGCTTAATGACCTATAACTATCCTTTTACCAACTGCTCAATCTCATCTGCATGAGTAGGTAAGTTAGCTGTTAATACTTCTGTTCCTGCTTCTGTCACTAACACATCATCTTCAATCCGAATTCCCCGGACATCAGCAAACTTATTCAGCTTATCCCAATTCACGACATCCTTATATTTTGAGCGATTTTCCAACTTATTCAAAATTCCCGGAACTTGATAAAATCCAGGTTCAATTGATACTAGCATCCCAGGGCGTAAAGTGCGATGGAGACGCAGATAGCCTAACCCAAAACGGCTACTCCTTACTCTTCCTTCCTCATAGCCAGCCAAATCTCCAAAATCTTCCATATCGTGAACATCTAAACCGATTAAATGCCCAATTCCATGCACGAAAAAGAGTGCGTGAGCATCCATTTCTACTAAATCATCAGGCTTCCCTTGCAAAATGCCTAAATCTACCAATCCTTCAGCAATAACCTGAGCAGCTAAAAGATGAATATCTCGATATTCTACCCCAGGGACTATCTTAGCAATACAAGCATCGTGAGCTGCCAATACTACATCATAAATATCTCGCTGAGTCGGTGAAAATTTACCAGAAACAGGCCAAGTGCGCGTCACGTCACCCGCCCATCCCATTGCTGTCTCTGCACCCACATCTGCTAACAGTAAGTCTCCAGTTTGTACCGGGTGATGATACTGTTCGTTATGCAAAACTTCTCCTCGCACAGTTACAATACTCGGATAGGCAAAAGTCATATTTTCTGCGATAATATGACCTTCCATTGCCGCACGAATCGCCGCTTCCGTTTTAGCGCTTGCTGTTGCCACCATCCCGGCTTTATGAGCTTTTACAGTAACAGCACTAGCTTGACGTAATTCTCCTAAAGCTGCTGCATCATGGGTGAGGCGCAGAGATATAATTGCCTTGGTTAATTCTAAGTCAATTCCTTCTGGTGATTTCGCTGAAGGAAGAGGGCGATTAAGAGTTTGAGACTGTTTTAATAGGGTACGATAATCCTGCACGGGGATAGTAGCAGCACCCGCTGTACGGGACTCCAAATTTGCCATTGGAAAAGCAGCATCAGCACCTATTTTCTCGGCAATTTCTTCTCTTTTCGGCATTTCTCCATGCCAGAGCGCGTTACTTGGATGTGCGTTATCTATAAACAGTTCTAATTTCCCAGATTCTAGACGAATGGCGGCATTTTCTAAAGGTAAACCTGCAAAGTAGAGGAAGTGACTGCTAGCCCGAAATGGGAAGGTATTCGCTGGATAATTACGCGAAATACTGCGACCTGACCAGAGAATTATAGGAAAATTAATTAAAGTGGCTAGTTTTTGCCGACGCTGGCGGAGTGCCGTTGCTAGGAAATCGTAGTTGTTGGAAATTTCCATGATAAAATGTAGTTAATAAGTCAGGGTCTTTTACCCTGACTATTTTATACCAAACTGCTGAAACCATTGTCTTTTATTACCTTCTTCCTTCTTCCTTACTGCTATAAATCATAAAAATCTATGGGAACTTCTCAAAAATCTCGCCGCACTCCCCTCCAAACTACTGACTGGCCGATCGCACAATTGCCAGGATTGAGCCATCAGAATGAATCTCTACTGCAAGAGTGCGGTATTGCCACTACTGGACAATTGCTCAAAAAAGCTACAACTAGCGATCGCCGATTGGCCTTGGCAAATCAGTTGCAAATTCACGTTCAACATCTTAACAAATGGGTGGCTCTAGCCGATCTGGCTCGGATTCCGAGTGTTGGGTGTCAATATTGCGGGCTTTTGCTTCACGCTGGTGTCGCCTCTGCGAAGCAGTTGGCGGAAATTCCCATTCACAGGCTGCACCAACAAATTTTACGGTTTTATGTGGCGACAATGCAGCGGCGGGATTTGTGTCCCTCTGTGGAACAAGCCCAAGAATGGATTCAACAAGCAAAAATGCTATGCAGTTAACTATTATGCAGTTAACTATTAATTCTTAACTGTTAAAGTTTAAATGGTTTGAGCCACGAGCGAGTGTCCTAATTGATGTTAATTCATATTACTTGCCTATTATCTGGCACTGGTTAACATCCAAGCATAATTTTGTGAATTAAACATTGCATACCCTTATTAACCAGAAGGGAAGAGAGAGAAAAATAGAGGTGGGGATAGGCATAACTAGAAGAATCCCCTGTTCCCTATACTCTATTTTATTGATTGCCGCTTTGTTGAAGGCGCAGTAACTCAGCTTGAATTCTCTGTTTGAGAACTGGATCTGCTTGCTGACTCAGAGTAATTGCATTAAAGCGAGAAACTGTCAACTTATTACTTTCTATAATTTTTCTGGCGAAATCACAGTAATTCACTGCTACTCCACGAACGTCGCCTCGGAGTCTGTTAATACTTCTAGTTTCGTTGCAAACAACTGGGGGAACTGAACCTACCATGCCTTTAATTTCTTTTACGGCTTCGAGCCGTCTAGGTTCGATTGCTAAGACAGCACGGGCATAGTTAGCGATCTCTTCGTTGGAAATCTCTTGAGCTTGGGCGGCGGAACCGAAAACCAGGGTTGGGGATTGTCCCGACAAACCGGGCACGACTCCTGTTAGTAAACCTGCTGCGGAAATGGCTCCTACGATCAGAGATTGCGATATTATGCGGCTGAGGCTAAGTTGAGGGCTGTTAAGTAGAGTGTTCATGGCGGTTACTTAGGTGTAGGTAAAACAGAGCGGATCGCTGAGAAGCTCTATAGTTTTGAATAATTTTCCGGGGAGGAAGTTCCTGAGAAGAAGACAATTCTTACAGTTTGCCTCTATCCCATAACTTTAAACCCCATCCTAGTAGTTATGAGGTAGTTATGAGGGATTTTAGTGCCTCTAGAGGCTAGGGCAGAAGTTTTGGCGACGATCGCCTATTTAGTTGCGGTACAGGTTTTACCAGGGAGAAGCATTTTGATTATAGTAGCCGATCGCGGCTTTGTGTGAGAAGAAGGGACTAGGGGCTAGGGGCTAGGGGCTAGGGAAAGAGGGGGAGCGGGGGAGCGGGGGAGCGGGGGAGCGGGGGAGCAGGGGAGATTGGTAATTAGCAATTAGCGATTAGCGATTAGCGATTAGCAATTAGCCATTACCAGTTAACAGTTAACTGTTAACTGTTAACAGTTAACTGTTAACAATTACCAATTTTTAAGCACAATCGCTCCTGGTTAACTCAGATTTTACAGTTTCTTCGACTGCCTTTAAGTCAATATTAAACTTAGATGCGATCGCTACCATTAGCTTCTGTTCTTGCTCCGTTACCACGCAATCTAGCTGAGAAATTGTGTAGCATCTAGCCAGTAAAGCCATTGCATAGTCGCGATTGAGCTTATCCAAAAGCTGCTCTAAAGGTACTGGCGATTGAATATTAGCAGCAATTACATCCAGTGTGGTTGGGGCTAAATTTAATGCTTGCAATTCTGGCAAAATATCCGACCAAGACTTATCGGGATAACTTGCTAAAATCTGATGAACCAAAATCTGATCGACGATTGCTTGTTGTGCGATCGCCACTGTTAAATATTCCTCACTTTCCCTCTGAATCTCCTGCGCCGCCGCTGGCGATGTCAAAGGATTCACCTTGGCTTCATAAAACCGACAAGCTGCATAGCCTAGTGTATAAAGCATAACTGCATTCGTACTCGCGCCGATCGCCATCCCTGCCAGAGGGACATTTCGCAGCAATCCCAAACCCGCCTTCAGTGCTCGCGATCCTCCCAACGACAGCCCAAAAATCCCTAAAACTTCTCCCCGCCGCGCCGGAGAATGCAAATCCATCCCATAAGCTGCGGCAATTTGATAAAGCATTTCCGTCTGCAACTGGGTTGTAGCCACCAAATCCACCGCCAGCAGTGCCACCGCCACCCCAGGCAAAACGCTGCTTACTAAGCCAATTCCGCCTGCATAGACAGCTTTCTCTACCATAATTCGGTGAGCGATCTCACTCGGACTTTCCTGTGGATATTCCTGCTGCAACTTTCTAACAGCAGCCTCCGCACTTGCGATATCCACAGAACCAGCTAAACTCAGCAGCCAGTCAGCCCTAAAAACTTTGAGAACTTGTTTGAGTATGGGGTTATCGCCCACCATCCCCAGCAATTTTCCCGCTTCTTCAGTAGCCAAGTCTAACAAATCCTGAGTTTGTTTTGCTGCTGTAGTTGCTGCTGTACCAATTGCTTCTGTGGCGATCGCGCCTGCTTTTCCGGCTTCGGATGTGGCTTGTGCGATCGCATCTCCGATTCCTGCTACCACTTGTCCAGCAGCATCGCATAGGGAACTTTCCGCAGGTTTGGCCTCCGAATTATTAACTGATTTATTTGACTCTGGTGGTTGCTGCTCTTTTAATGCCATTATACTATTCCTCTGGAGCTAGTCTTAAAAATTAGGATACGGGGACGGTTGATAACTTTTATCGGTTGACGAGGACAGGTCGATCGAGATTATCGATCGGTGACAAAATCCTTCGGTGAACTTACCTTACAATTTTTATATTATTTTAGCATTCCTAATTTTACCATCTTTCTAGGGGCCGATTCACCTAGATATTTGCTACTGTCACCGACAAGAGTTGAGGCGATCGGTCAAGCCGGGGCGATCGTAAATAATTTTAACTTCCATTTCTGCTGATACAACTATATCTGAGAAGTTGTTCATAATTTTTTTGATTACAGATTTTATCAATTCTATAGATACAAGGGGTGGGTTCGCCGAGATTTGCTATCGGTATCGACAAATCTTATAAACCCGCCCCGCCCATATTCATCTCTCCCATATTTTATCTTCCCTATTTCTGAGCTTATCTGGGAGTTAAAACCGCTTTCGGATAAGCAATCCGCTTATGATTAAACTGTTCCCAAACCCGCACAAAAATTTCCGCGACTTCCGCTAAATCTTCCCGCGTCAACCCCGAATCAATCAACTGATTATCTTGCCATCTAGCCCTCATCATCTTATTAACCATGCTCAAAGCTTCCTCATGAGTGGCATCTTTAAGCGATCGCAAAGCCGCCTCACAAGAATCTGCTAACATCACAATTCCTGTTTCTCGCGACTGAGGTATGGGCCCATCGTAACGAAAATCTTTCTCCCTCAAGACTCGATTTGCAACTTTTAATTTTGTATTCGCATATTCCTTCCCATTAGCAATTCTTTCTTGTTCGGCAACAATTTGCTGTGCTTGGT
Organism: Kamptonema sp. PCC 6506; assembly: GCF_000180455.1. Lineage (NCBI taxonomy): Bacteria > Bacillati > Cyanobacteriota > Cyanophyceae > Oscillatoriales > Microcoleaceae > Kamptonema > Kamptonema sp. PCC 6506. The sequence goes on along the minus strand of NZ_CACA01000344.1, from coordinate 40,022 downwards.
GGTAGAAATAAGCAATTAACATTGTCCCTTGATGTTCCGGGATGAACGCCTGAATTGCCTTGGGTAATCGATATTTCTTCGCCATCGCCAACCCTTCAGTAACGTGCTTTTTAATAATATCTGCACTCACCCAAGGGTCATTAATTTGATCGTGCTTATTCGGGCCACTCATCTGATTTTCACAGAATCCCAGCGGATCGTGCATTTTGCCGATATCGTGGTATAATGTGCCAGTCCTCACCAGTTCCACATTGCAACCGAGCGATCGCGCCGCAGCTTCAGCCAAGCTAGCCACAAATAAAGTGTGCTGAAACGTCCCTGGTGCTTCCGCAGCCAACCTTTTGAGCAGCGGACGGTTGGGGTTAGCCAATTCCGCTAAACGAATCGGCGTGATCAAATCAAACAAATGTTCTAAATACGGACTGAGACCGAGAGCGATAATACTCCAAGCCACCCCGCCCAGACTTTGCAAAATCACTGTACTGACTAACGCATACCAAATCGAGCCACCAGTGGCGCTTCCAATCAGAGTAAACAACAGGTAAACCATGCCCTGAGTTACACCTACCCCCACTCCTAACAGAGCTAGTTCCTCGCGCGATCGCAGTCGCCCAGCCATAAGCGCACCCAGCAAACCGCCGGCTGCACTTGCCAACAAATGAATCCCGTCAATTTCTAAGCCAATCGGCAATACTGCCGAAAGCAGGCCCACCACTGTTACTCCTACAGCCGAACCGTAAAAGCTACCGGCCAGAATCCCAATCGCGGGTAAACTCGTCCAAGGAATGCCCACAGTCAGCAGCACTGGCGTACTCAGCGTCAACAGCAACAACAGCAAATGATCTCTGCGCCGTAGACGGTAGTACCTCTCCACCAACAGCACAACTCCAATTGCGCCGCTAACTAGGCAGACAAACCCCGTTAACCCTACCCAATTTACTTCCCGACGGCTCAAACTAAAGTGGTCTAGCAACACAAAATCGGACAGGGTGATTTCCTCGCCTTCTTTAACAATAATCTCGCCCTCTTCCACAGTTGCCATCACCGGTTTGACCTTTTGAGCGGCAAGTTCGGCTAGCTGCTTGGTTGCTTCTATATCCCTAACCAGATTTGGCTGCAAAATTGCCCCTAAGCTCTTCACCGCTAAAGGTTGAGTTTCCGTCGGCATCACATCCATTACTTGTTGTCTGACGGCTTCCTTTAGGATATCTTTAGGCAGTCCCGGCGGAATGCCTTGAGCCAGCATCCGGCTGGCTGTACGGTTAATTCCGGTTTGCGTTTGCAACCAAGCTGCATCGGATAACTCCAATAAAGAGGAATCATAGATCTCTCCCAGTGCTGAAACTGATTGCTTGGAGAGTTCCTCTAAGGCGTTGAAATAACCTTTACGAGCCTGGGAGATATTTTCTGTGAGTCTGTTAAAATCTTCCTGCGATACTACCAAACGGTAAGCTTCAAGTTCTGCAACTGCTTGCTCTACAGATTTATTGACGATCTGCTTTGCGGCTGGGAATTGCTCTGGACTCGACTTTGTATTCCCGATTTTTTCGTCATCGAGCTCTGCGAGTACAGCTCGCCATTCCCACTCTTGGCACTGCCTTAAGTAACTCTGCACAGTAGTAGAGAGTACTTCTATGCTGACAAAAGGAAATGGCCCTGCGAGCTGTCGTAGTTCGTTACCCCGTACCAGAAATTTTTGAATTTCCTGATAGATGTGGCGATCGGCACTAGAATCGATGGCTAGCACTGGTACTGCACCCGTGCGGGCTTCTTTGCGCTGCTCTTCGGTGGTTTTGCGATCGGGGATACTAGCACTAGCTGGAGCTTTGATTGTCTGGGGAGCTTTAGTTCCCACATCCAATTTCGGCTGATTGTAAAAGCGATGTCCCATTGTCCCCGTCAGAGACACCACAGCTACTACTAGCAGCCAAGGCGATCTTGCTCTACCTTTAGGACAGGATTTTGAGCTTTGAACCCTAGAAGGAGCGACAGTCTCAACAAGCCCCGGTGAGAGGGGCATGGGAGATAGTAGATGCTGGTGGCTTTGTGCAGTATGTGCTAAACCGCCATTAGTCGTTTGTGTGTTAGCGCTGTGTTTGCTTACCCTGCGGACAGCGTTTAGCTGCTCAATAAAGCTAGCAGCAAGAGAGTGGAGCGTATTCATTTATATCAAAGCTACATCGAAGTTATTTAGCAGCCCTGTCAGATATTTTGCCTGACTCTGGATACTGATTAGTGCCTAGTTCTAAGTTTTTTATCTCTTAAAACTAGACTCGGTGAGGCGCAAACAGTTAGCGATCGCTATTCACACCGAATTTCTTTCACTCCTGAATCTAAAATCTCAAAAACTCTAAACTCTATGAGGCCTAATCACATAAGGTGCTGCCACAACAGGAGGTTGTGGTGATGCGCTAGAGGCCGAGCTGTGGTATACTCCAGACCAAACAGCCAAGAGGTTAGCTGCTAATTCCATAATTTCCCCTATACTTACCGTACCCCAAAGTAAAGGCGATCGATCCGAATTCTCACGCCCTGCTTCAGAATTTGTTTCTAATGCGACTCGCCATTCTACAGGAATGCTGACAGCGCCATTATAAGCTCCCGACAGGGCCCCCACCAAACTGCAAGTGAGCTGGGGTTCTACTCCCATCTGCGCTGCGCGGATAACTGCTAAGCGCAAATTTTCTGGGGTACTCAGAAAGCAGTAAAAAGCTAAGGCAATCGGAAGAAAAAATGAAGGACTGACAAACTTGGCTTCTAAGCTTCCCTCTGTTACCTCTTGCCTCTGTGCATCGACTGCACTTTTACAAAGCTGAGTCTGAGCTGCCTCTAAACTAGCATTCTGCTCTAATAATATCTGTACTTTTAGCAGTAAAGTTGCTAACGGCATATCTACCCCAAGATAGGTAAGGGTTTCGGGAATTAAGACGGAGGGGTGGAGTTTTTCTTTAAGCGCACGCGAGATCGCGTATCCTACGCTTAAAGTCCCTACTGCTACATCTTGTTCAATTTGGCTGGGTGCTTGCCAAACCCCAGCTACTTGTTCTAGCTTTTCTCGTAGTTTAGCTTTATTTTCATGAAAAAACATCGCTACTGGTAAAGTAGCAACTGCTGCTGCTGAAGGCTGAAGAATCAAAGATGAAGGGTGAAGGGCTAAGGGTGAAGTTAAATTTTGTCTCGGTAATATGTCTAGTGCCGATCTGCCAGCCTTTGGATCGTCTGGTGAAGAGTTAACTTTTGTAAATTCTGAGTTAGAAACTCCAACCCAAATGTCCCTCCAGTCTTTTAAATCTAAACCTCTCATCTGTATCAAGCTTTTACCCCAGAGGTAAGCAAGATAAGCGCTGCTAGCAGATGCTCTATTGTTAAGCTGGAAGTCACGGTTGAGGGAGTTTATTTCAACTCGTGTCGCACCCAGCCGGAAATTTGGCAATTTTATCTTGTTTGAACTGCGGTTAAAATCTTCATTCCGATCGCTACAACTTAATATTTGCCTTTGGTATTCAATGCCTAATAATTCCCCTAATGCTGCACCTAGTAGCACACCTTGAAACTTATTTAACAGGGAGTAACGCATTTCAGTTAGCCCTCTTGTTCCCTTCTTTTCTAGCCCCTAGCCCCTAGCCCCTAGCCCCTCTTTTCAAGTGATGAACCAAAGCTTGTAACCCCAAACGGTAACTATCCGCGCCAAAACCGCTGATTTGACCAATCGCCACCGCCGCAATAAACGAATGGTGTCTAAAAAGCTCGCGGCGGTAAATGTTACTCAGATGAACTTCTACCGCAGGAACATTAACGGCAGCGATCGCGTCTCGGATTGCTACGCTGGTATGGGTATAAGCTCCAGCATTAATCAGCAGACCTTGGTGTTGCCCTAGCATTGACTGAATTGCATCCACCAAAACGCCTTCATGATTGGACTGCTGGATAGAAATTTTAACCTGGAGGGCTTGCGCTTCTTCCTCTAACAACTGGTTGATGTCATCTAAAGTTGCACTGCCATAAACTCCAGGTTCTCGCTGACCCAATAGATTGAGATTGGGGCCGTGCAACACCAGGATATTTAACAATTCCAACAATTCCAGCGAAATTAATTTTTATTTCTGATTTTTGATTTGGGATGTCACAGAGAGCTGAATCCTTTTGCCAATCTCAAATCCACTGCGGTTATCTGGGACGCTTTGGTTCGTTGACTGGAATGGGAATAAGTTCGGGTTCTGGTTGAGTGTCTGGGCTCAGCAGAGCTTCTATGAGCTTGCGAATCCATTCCGTGATTTCTTCCAGTACCTTTTCAATTTCCTCCATTGAACAGATAGCTCCTTTTTTTCAGGCTAATTTGCTGGACTAACGGCTAAATTTCTGAATTCAGGCAAGCAAAAAGTTGAAACCAACCGTCGAGCTTGTCTTCTCTGGGTACTTTGCTGTGGGCAACGGAGAGAAATCAGTTGATTTACCAATCAGTCTTATTATTTAATAATAACGAATGTTTACAAATAATCAAGAGGTTAAGGAAAAGGAGTTTGGAGTTTTGAGTTGGAAATTGCCCCAATCCCCGATCTCCCTCTTCCCATGTTGTCGGTTGCGATGTAAAGTGGCTTGTCCGTTAGAAGGGGCGATCGCGCGATCCCTCAGATCGCCTTAACCCTTGTGTTAGCGCAATGGATTAGTGCTAGGAGAGATAAGGGAGATGAGGGAGATGGACTGGGTAATTTACTTAAACGCAGCTAGCAATTCCTTAAACATCAGCTTCACCAACCGGGCGATCGCGCCTAACAAGCTAAAGCCTCCGATCTGACAGAAATTGACCGCGCCGCTAGTATCGCCCCTTGAGGGGTGGGAGTCTCAACTCTCGAATCTTTTTCTGCGGGTTAGCAGTCTGACTCGGTTTAATTGGCTCATCTGTAGCAATCTTTTCAGAGCATCCCCAGCAATGACTCAGGCGATCGCTCCGATTGGGAAAGCTAGGAGCGATCGCACAACCAACAACCAACAACTAACAACTAACAACTAACAACTAACAACTAACAACTAACAACTAACAACTAACAACTAACAACTAACAACTAACAACTACTAAATGCTCTACAAAATTGTTCATATCACTACTTATAGTTACAGCCGATTTGTTGATCTAGAGCCTCATACAGTGAGGTTGCGAGCCCGCTCTTGCGGTTTTCAGTCCCTACGGGCTTTTTCCTTAGAAGTAACTCCCGAAGCAGCCGGAGTTTCTGAGGTACTAGATTGGGAAGGAAATAATACTATTAAGCTGTGGTTTACACAGCCTACAAACCAACTCAGTATTAAAATTACCTCTGAAGTCGAAACCCACTGTACAAATCCCTTTAATTACCTAGTAGAGCCTTGGGCAATGCAGTTGCCAATTACAGATTATCCAGCACCAGTGCTGGCTCAGCTTGCGCCATATTTACAACCTATTAGTAGCCCCGTAATAATGGAGTTAGCACAAGAGATTTGGCAAGCAACAAATGGTCAAACGGTTAACTTTCTCAGCGAACTTAACCAGCGAATTTATCAAAATTGCGAGCAGACAGTTAGGGAAACTGGCGATCCGTTTCCGGCCGGAATTACCTGGAATCAAAAGTTAGGTTCCTGCCGCGATATGGCAATTATTTTTATCGAAGCTTGTCGCGCTGTTGGGCTAGCTGCAAGATTTGTCAGCGGCTATCAGGAAGGAGTTCCTGAGCAAGAAGAACGGCATCTCCATGCTTGGGCCGAAGTATATTTACCGGGTGCTGGTTGGCTGGGATACGATCCTACACAGGGTTTGGTAGTTAGCGATCGCCATATTGTCCTAGCTGCTAGTGCCATCCCTCGCTACGCCGCCCCTATTTCTGGTAACTTTAGAGGTGCTGGTGTTACGTCGGATATTCAATACACTTTGTCCATTCAAATTATCAGTTAAATTCCCCCTCAGTTCGACAACTTTTGGGTTTTTTGGAGTTAAAAATGATAACAGGACTTACGCAATCGAAATAAAAATCAAGAGTGACAATTGCTCGATCGGATTGGCAATAACACAATTATATTGCTTTTGCGTAAGTCCTAACTAACGATCGCAATGCTTGTTCATCCCAAATTTCAAGAGCGGGTTTTATTCCTCATCTAAGTGTGACGTATCTAAGTGAGCTATATCTGTGTGTCCTGCATCTGCGATCGCCTTCGGACATGACCAATTACTCGAAAGCAAAGATGGCCATCCCATCCGCAACGCCTCATGACAAACTGTATGAATTGTTAACTGACAGTCCAACAAATGCAAACCGGACTTTTCAGACTGCTTCATGCCAATTTTTAAGATCGAGTCATTGGTGAACTCAATAGTCTTGTTACACTGAACGCAGACAAGGTGATGGTGGTGGTGTGGGTAAGGCTGATTTATTTCATAATGTTTGTGACCTTCTGCCAGTTCCAGTTCTCGCAGCAAACCCATCCTTGCCATTAACTTCAGAGTTCGGTAAATAGTGGACAGACTGATCCGTTCCCCTCGATTTTGTAGCACATTGTAAAGATCCTCCGCACTCAGGTGATTGCCCTTTGGCAAATTTTGAAAGACGTGCAAAATAGTCTCCCGCTGAGGAGTCATCCGCCAGCCTTTGTCGTTGAGTTCGGATTTAAATGATGTCGCTGTGTAAAGTACCATAGTCAGCTTTTCAAAAAAGTCTTCCTATTGACAATCATACACAAGAATTCTATATTTTTTCAAGTATTAAAGATTATTGAGAATCAATAGCGATTAGATTATTAGCATTAATTAAAAAAAAATCAATAAACGGGGAAGAAGGGGCTAGGGGCTAGGGACTAGGGACTAGGGAAATAAAGAGAAGAGAGAGGTAGAGGTTAAAAGAAATCAAGAATTTTCTTCTTCTCTTACCCTATTTTCTATTTCCTAACCCCTTTCTTCCCCTAGTCCCTAGCCCCTAGTCCCTAGCCCCTTCTTCCCTAGCCCCTAGCCCCTAGTCCCTAGCCCCTTCTTCCCTAGCTATACTAAGTCAAAGACTCTAAATAGTCCCGTACTCGGTTGCGGCGCTTGGGCTGGCGCAACTTTTGCAAAGCTTTAGCTTCAATTTGGCGGACTCGTTCTCGCGACAAGTCAAGAGCTCGACCAATTTCTGCCAGAGAGTAGGGATGTCCATCTCCCAAACCAAACCGCATCAAGATCACATCTCGTTCCCGACTGGTTAAATCGGCTAGAAGTTGCTGCAAGTCGCGGTGTAAAGCCTCCCGCATCAGCAGTTCTTCTGGAGAAACGCTATCGGCATCGTCGAGCAAATCTCCTAACTCAGTATCCTTCTCATTGCCTACTTTAGTTTCCAGGGAAACAGAACGTGGAACTCTGAGTAATACTTCTCGCACTTGGGGTGCAGTCATGCCTAACTCAGCGGCGATATCTTCAATACTTGCCGTCCGGCCTTTTTCTTGAGAGATTTTACGTTGGGCTTTCTTGATTTTGTTAAGCTTTTCTGTGATGTGGACGGGGAGGCGAATAGTGCGGCTTTGGGTTGCGATCGCTCGCGTAATTCCTTGACGAATCCACCAGTAGGCATAGGTGCTGAAGCGATAGCCCCGTGTTGGATCGAACTTTTCAACTGCCCTCTCCAGGCCCAAAGTACCTTCTTGGATTAAATCTAAAAGTTCTAAGCCCCGATTTTGATACTTTTTCGCAACAGATACCACCAGTCGCAAGTTAGCTTGGATCATGTGATCCTTGGCTTGGATGCCTTCAGTAATCATTTGATCTAAAGCTTCTAGTGTCACACCTGCCAACTCAGCCCAGCGGCGCTTGCCTTCAGCCATGATCCGCTTCAATTCGGATACCTCAGCGACACCTGCTAATGCAGCCCACCGTTCTAGGGAGGGGCGGTGGCCCAACTGAGCAGCCAAGCGATCGCGTGCTTCAATTAACTCAACATAACGACGAATTAGCCCTTCCTCCTGCTCTGCTGCGGTATTTCGCAACTCTAGCAGCCTGATGTAGCGTTGGACTTTTTGGGCTTCAGAGACTTCTTCATCTCGACCTAATAAACGAACCCGACCGATTTCTTGAAGGTACAAGCGCACTAAATCAGTAGTGCGGCGGCTGGCAGTGTTGTTGAATTTAGCTGTGTCTCCATCCAAGACCTCTATCTCATCTTCTTGGAGGTCTTCCACGGCTTGTTCGGCATCGCCCTCCACTACGTCGGGTTGCAAGGAATGCCCTTGCAGTTGCTCGTCGTATTCGGCTTCAGCGTAAAAAGAGGTGGGTGGCATAGTGATTCTCTCAGTTGCTCCGGGTAACAAGATGCTGCGCTTAGCGGCGGTTTGTTTAAATATGATGCCCCCTGTCTTAAGACGAAGCATCACCGCTATTAGTTCCGTTTCCCGCTTTGCGGACATCCGTGCTGCGATCTGTTAGGTTTCAGGCCCGGGCAATGTTTGAGAACATTAGCGGGATTAGCCAGCGACTCTAGCATTGAACAGCCAGGTTGTCTGTAAAGAGGGTTATGCTTCTCTATTTGCTAGCTAGTATAGGGAAAATATCAGCTACTAGGGGGTGACTTTCGTCAGAAGCTAAGATAATCTTCATCACCATTGATGTTGGTTCCCGATCACTTCCCCAATTCCACCTAAATCTTTACAAAACTTTATTAATTGCCCACATTCGCTACGTAAGTCTCAATTCAAGTGTTTAATTTTTAATTTTTAATTTTTAATTTTCTGGCGGGGATAAAGCTGCATCAAAGCTCTAACTTGCTCAGCATGATAGGAACTGCGGGTGAGAGGAGAAGCCACAACTTGCAAAAATCCCAAGGACTCGCCAAACTCCCTCCAAGCGGCAAACTGTTCTGGCGGTACAAAAGTTTCGACATTTAAGTGTTTTTGCGTGGGTTGCAGATATTGCCCGATAGTTAAAATATCGCAATCAACCGATCGCAAGTCCTGCATCGTTTCCCGAATTTCCGCGTCAGTTTCCCCCAATCCCACCATCATGCCCGATTTAGTGTAAACCCAAGGCGCGATCGCCCGGCTGCGCTTCAATAATTCCATTGTCCGCTCATATTTCCCTTGGGGACGCACTCGGCGGTAAAGTCGATTAACTGTTTCTGTATTGTGGTTGAGCACGTCTGGTTGTGCTTCCAGAATTGCTTCTAAAGCTTGCCAATTGGCGCACAAGTCTGGGATTAAGACTTCTATCGTAGTTTGCGGCATTACCTCTCGCACGGCTTGAATGCACTGCCTAAACTGCGATGCACCACCGTCTGGTAAGTCATCTCGGTTGACGGAGGTAATCACAACGTGGTTGAGTTTGAGCCGCAATACCGCCTCTGCCAGCCTTTCTGGTTCAGTTATATCAAGCGGTTTGGGCTTTTTCTCGAAGTCGATGTCGCAATAGGGACAGGCGCGGGTACAGGCGGGGCCCATAATTAGAAAAGTAGCCGTGCCAGAGTTGAAGCACTCGCCGATGTTGGGACAGGATGCTTCTTCGCAAACGGTATTGAGGGCTAAATCCCGCAGAATTTCTTTAACATTGCCGACTCGTTCCCACTGGGGGGCTTTGACTCGCAACCACTCTGGCTTAACTGTCACGACTGCCTCTATGTGCTGAAGTGTTAGAAATTATTATAATACAACGGATGGGGTTTGGCATCTGAGTTTACTGGTCTAGTTGTAGGTGCGGTTAGTCCTAAGATTTTGGGCGTGATGGGTTGGCCTGTGGCGATCGCGCGTGCTAGAATTTTTACATAACTCAATTCGGGATGTAGCGCAGCTTGGTAGCGCACCTCGTTCGGGACGAGGGGGTCGCAGGTTCAAATCCTGTCATCCCGATTATTTACAATAACATAGCCCTGATATTCTTTGCGATCTTTGTTTAATCTATAAAGTATGCCGCCAAGTACTAAAAACCTATGAAACTTAAAGTCATAATTCACGAAGCAGAAGAAGGAGGATTTTGGGCCGAAGTTCCTGCTATTCCTGGTTGTGCTACTCAGGGAGAAACCTTTGAGGAATTACTTCAAAACCTTTATGAAGCCATAGAAGGATGTTTATCAGTCGATATTGAATCAGTGGAGATGAATGATAGAGACAGAATTCTGGAGATTGCCGTATGAAGTCCATGTCAGGCAAACAGTTAGCGAAACTGTTAGAAGATGCTGGCTGGATTTTATTAAGAGTTCAAGGTAGCCATCACATTTACGGCAAATCTGGGATAAGTGTGCGAATTTCCGTTCCCATTCATGGTAATAAATCTCTAAAAATAGGTTTACTCCATAATCTACTGAAAAGGGCTGGTTTTTCAGAAATTCTGACAACTGAAAGTAGCGATGCCGAACAGTCAAATTTTGAGGATATTGATAAATCCAATGAAGATACTGCAAAGGATTAAAATTGCTGTGAGTGGCGATCGCACTCCATAGCTAACTGAATATTAAACAGCTTTAGCTACCAACAGCGGAATCTCAATTATAAACTCCGCTCCCTCTCCTGGTGTAGAAATACACTTTAACTTTCCCCTATGTTTTTGAGTGATAATGCTGTGGGAAATTGATAGCCCTAAACCCGTACCCTGGCCGACAGACTTCGTAGTAAAGAAAGGGTCAAACAAACGCGGCTGCAATGCCAAAGGTATGCCGGGGCCATTATCGGCAATCCCAATTAATACTGTATTACTATTACTAACTTCCGTACTAATTCTAATTGTAGGCGCACTAAAATTTTCCTTCGTTATTTTCCCTGAATTGCCTTCTTCCAAAGCATCAATAGCATTCATTATAATGTACATTAACACCTGATTTAGTTGCCCTGCATAACACTCAACAAGTGGGAGTTTACCGTATTCTTTAATCACATGAATTTCAACACGAGAACCGTATTTTTTTAAACGACTATCCAAAATCATTAAAATATTATCAATACTTTCATGAAGGTCACTCGCTTTGATGTCGGCTTCATCAAGACGGGCAAAGTTCCGCAAAGAATAGACAATGTTGCGAATTCGCTCCGCTCCTGCTTGCATAGAAACTAGCAGTCTAGGCAAGTCTTCCTTGATAAAATTTAAGTCAATATCTTCTATTGCCTCTTCAATTCGTGGGGCGGGATGGGGATAGCTTTGCTGATAAACTTCCATCAAGGTTAGGACATCAATAAAATATTTTGAGGCGTGGGGTAAATTACCGTAAATGAAACTCACAGGATTATTGATTTCATGGGCAATACCAGCAACTAAACTGCCCAGCGAAGACATTCTTCCGGTTTCAACCAGTTGAGTTTGAGTTTGTTTAAGTTCGTCCAAAGCTTCCTCTAATTGCAGTGCTTTTTGGGTCAACTTTTGAGAAGTTAGCTCCAATTCTTTATTGGCCTTCAGCAGACGCTCTTGAGCTTTTGTCCGCTCAATACGAACTCCCAAAATGCGGCAAGCAGCTAGGATTAAATCTTGTTGATTGCTGTCTTTAATGGGCGGGAAATTGTGCGAATTTAAAGTTAGCACGCCTATAACATTCCCATCTGTAGCCGAAATCGGAAAAATACCAATCCTGTTAATTTCGGGTTGACCAAATGTCGCGACAGAATTTGGATTACTAGCATAGTCTTTGACAAATATTGGTTCGCCAGTTTTTACTACTTGCCACAGCATCCCTTCGCTATTAAGGATGTCATGGTTTATTTCTTGGTCTATTTCTTGGGGTTTGCGGTAGGCGGCAACCAATTCAGCAGACAGATCGTTACCAACAGGACAAGCATGAGAACTTTCATCAATGCTGTTAATTACTTTGACATCTCCATAAGTAGAGTTTGTAGTTTCAACGAGGTGTTGGATAGCAAATTCGGCGATCTCATTTAAGTCAGTGGAAGTTTGTAAGCGTTCAGTCAAACCTAGTAAAAAAGAAAGACGCTCAACTTCAGATTCTAATTGGTAGTGACTGGTTACATCTACTAGCAAACCATTCCAGAAAATATTTCCGTTTGCTTGGCGGGAAGGTTGAGCATCCCACTGAATCCATTTAGTCTGTCCTGAAGATAAGATAAACCTCCCCGCCCATTTCCATGATTGCAAATTACAGGCGGCGATCGCTATAGAATTGTGAAAATCATCTATGTCTTCTGGGTGAATCATCGCCAGCAGAGTTTCTGTATCCAATTCCATCTCCCAAGCATCCAGCTCAAAAAATTCGCCAAAACTAGGAGTTAAGAATAAGAAACTTAGCGAACCGTCTTGACGGAGTAAGAATTGATACATCAATCCCGCCATACTTGACAACTGCCACTGCGATTTAGTACGGAAATGATACATAGATCCTGGTATTTCGTAGCATTTGTGGCGGTGTTGCGTAGGCGTTTCCTGCCTTTGGCATCGCTCATGTGAAGACGCTTGACCCAGGAAGGCTGATGGTGTCATAAATTTACAGGTTAGCAAAAATCCGTTACTCACAGACCTCGACACGATTGACCCAAGAAGGCTGATGGTGTCATAAATTTACAGGGCGACCTAACTCGGAAGATTTTGCTTGATTCAACAAGAAGGTAAGCTAAAAGTAAATTGCAAATAGGTTTTATACAGTCATAAAACAATAAGACTATGCAAACAGTTAAGGCTGCTTAGCGTAAAATAGTACGATTATAGTAACTATTTTTAAGTTTTAGCTCATATTTAATAATTTTTAACTCTATCTAGAGGTTGAATACTTAGAAGGTTGAGTTCGTTTAAAAATCACAATGTAATGTAAAGCAGCGCCGATTCAGATTTTAACTGTTAAAAAAATATAAATTATATCTCACTTAAGTTACTTTGATGATATGACCAGTTTCAACTCTCATAAACCAATACTATACTTCTGTAGATAGATGGGCTAGGATTTTAATATGTTTAAATTTCTAGTTGACAAGAGATTTTAACACCAACCCTGAGTTTAGAGGAAGTTCTCATGTATCAAAGTGGCGAAGTTTTTGGCTCCTGCACTCGCTGTGAAACCCTGCCGAGCAAAATTGAAGGCAGCGGCGGATTATACTTGTGGTTTCCTGTAGGGCATACACTAAATAAGGTTTTTTCTGTTTTGCAAAAAGCTGGACTTAAGTCCCAATTTCTAGAAGATGAAAAATGTTTATACATATTCCTAGAAAAAGAGCGAGTGGAAACTTTTAGTTCCCTAGTGTCAGCTAAACTTACGCCTAAAGAATTGAAAGAAACGCAAGTTTTGTGGATAGCGGGAGATACTAAACCAGAATTTAGCGATTTTTCCCGCATGACTTCACTGCATAACTTCACTAGCCTCAAACAGTCGGACTGGCTGCTGGATTTGTTAGCGGCGGAGAGAATTACCAGTCATTTTCAGCCTATTGTTTATACTTCGGATACTTCTAAAATTTTTGCACAAGAGGCATTACTCAGAGGTTTTGACAAGGAGGGAAATTTAATTTTTCCGGGTCGCATTTTCTCTCAGGCGGAGTCCGCAGGTATGGTTTTTCAACTAGACGCTTTAGCTAGGACTTGTGCGATTCGGGAAGCAAGCCATCATGGAATTAAAGAGTTAATTTTTATCAATTTCTCTCCTACTTCTGTTTACGATCCAACTACGTGCTTGCGAATGACTGTGCGTGCCATTGATGAAGCCGGGATTCCTCACGATAACATTGTTTTTGAAGTAGCAGAATCGGAACAGCCGCCGGATCTTGCTCATTTGATTAAGATTCTGAAATTTTATCAAGAAGCAGGGTTTTTAATTGCACTTGATGATTTTGGGGCTGGATATTCTAACTTGAATTTAATTCATCAGTTACGCCCGGATTTTGTGAAGTTGGATATGGACTTGATTCGCAACGTACATCAAGACTCTTACAAAGCTCTAATTACTGAAAAACTATTGGAAATTGCGAATCATTTGAATATTAGAACTGTGGCGGAAGGGGTGGAATCTTTAGAGGAATTGCAGTGGGTGGGGGAAAGGGGGGCAACTTTTGTTCAAGGTTATTTAATTGCGAAACCAACTGCTCCACCTGTGACAACTACGCCCTACTTTGAGATTAAATCTCTGTCGGTAGTGGATTAGGTTGCGCTGCCCAAATTCTCTCTGCATCCGCCCCTTCAGACTTTGAAATTCAAGGAAAATCAATCAAGGGAGGTGATATTAAACTCCTATGTACCTCCGTATATAGCTTTCTAGAGATTCCATTTTCATGTTGAAAATAAACTCTAAACTTTCGATTTCTGCGGGTGTGCAGAAAAATTCGTTAGCCAGCAATACTCGCAAAGTGCTTAAGCTTTTTTGAGCTTGGGGATTTAATAAACCCACTGCTCCCCGCAGACCATCGAACACAAATAGAGGTGGGTTAATTACTACAGGTTCGCGATTGAAAAGCCGCCCGAAAATACGAGCAATGTCTTCTCGTGTGAGAATATCAGGCCCTCCTACTGGGAAGATTTGGTTGCGAGCTTCGGGAATATTTACGGAGTCTACGGCAATTTTTGCTAAGTCGTCGGTACTGACAATGGATGTGCGATTTTTGGGGTCGCCTATCAATAAATAAACTCCCGTTTGCCGAAATTGTTCGGCTAGGGGGATTAAATTTGAAGCAAAACCAGCAGGTCGCAAAATTGTGTAATTTAATCCACTAGCTTGCAGGTATTTTTCTACTTCACGCTTGGCTTTAAATACTGTAGAGTCTTCATATCCTCGGTCTACTCCGAGTACGGAAATGAAGACAAAGTGTTCAACGCCAGCATCTTTGGCGCGGTCAATTAATTCAATGTTAGCACGGTAATGTATTGCTTGAGCATCGCTACCTGCACCATGCGTGCTAATGACGTATTTAACGTTTTGGCAAGCTTTTTGAATGTCTTTGTCTTGCTTGAGGTCGCCGATGAAAATTTCAGCGCCTCGGTTTTCTAGTTCTGAGTAGCGAGATGTGAGGCGAACAAATGCTCGCGTTGCTATTTCTCTTTCTCTCAGCAGCCGTACAATTCGGCGGCCTAGTCCGCCTGTTGCTCCAGTAATTAGAAACATGATAATTAGTTGTGAGTTGTCAGCGGTTACAAATCTTTATAACTCATATTTCAAATTTCGACAATGACGGGAGCATGGTCGCTGGGTTTGGTTAATTGTCTAGGGGTTTTATCAATTGTGCAGCTTTTGGCGCGATCGCACAGACTCAAGCTGAGATAATGGTGGTCAATGCGCCATCCCCTATTGTGACGGAAACCACCCGTGCGATAGTCCCACCAGCTAAAATGGCCGCCTTCATCGGTAAATATGCGAAAAGCGTCGCTGAAGCCTAATGCGACGATTTCCTGTAAGGCTTGGCGTTCTGCTGGTGAAGCCATGATTTGATTCTTAAAGGCTTTAGGGTTGTGAATATCGCGATCGTCGGGAGCAATATTAAAATCGCCACAAACACATAAATTAGGGGATTTGTCAATAATGATTTTGAGATATTCTTGTAGTAGTTTCAGCCAATTAAGTTTGTAGTTATATTTCTCGCTACCAACTTCTGAACCGTTGGGAATATATAGATTAACAATCCGAATATCGGCAATGATACCTGTAATTAAGCGTTTTTGCTCGTCAAATTCCCCTACAATATCAGTGCCAAGGATGGGTGCAAATCCGGTGCTAATATCTGTCATTGGTAAGCGGCTGAAAATAGCTACACCATTGTAGGATTTTTGACCAGAAATGTAGAAATTATAGCCGATGTCGAGAAATGGCTGTAGCGGAAAATCTTGGTCTATAACTTTTGTTTCTTGTAGGCAAAGAACATCTACGGGATTTGCTTGCAACCACTCTAAAACCTGTTCGAGACGGCTACGAATTGAATTAACATTCCAAGTGGCAATTTTCATTTGGTAATTGGTAATTGGTAATTGGTAACTGTCAACTGTTAACTGTTAACTGTTAACAGTTGACAGTTATGCAGGTTTCGCCTCAATGACACTTACTGGCCCTTTTGTTTCTATCATATTCGTCACTTTAAATCCGGCGGAGGAAACTAAATTATAAAATTCATCCTTTGTTCGCATAAAAGTACCGCCGATCACAAACAAAGTTAGACTACCCATACCAATAAATGGCGACATTTTGCCTTCAGGCAACATAAAATCAACAATCATCAGCCTGTCTTTAGCTGTCATAGCTTGATAGCAGCTTTTAAGAATTGTAATAGCATGACTATCATCCCAATTGAGAAGAACACGAGAGAGTAAGTAAAGATCGCCACCAGAGGGAACCGCATCAAAAAAGCTACCTCCAACTATTTGACACCTATCTGCAACTCCCGCCACTTCCAAAACCGGACTCGCATCGACAACAACATCTTCGCGATCGAACAAGATAGCTTGCATCTTCGGATTCGCCTTCAGAATAATAGCTGTTAACGTTCCAATGCCTCCTCCCACATCCACAAGTTTCTTAACTTCTGAAAAATCATAAGCTTCAATCACCGGAAGTAGCCACTCTCTTGTCGTCTCCTTCATCCACTCATTGAAATTTACTGCCGCCTCAGAATTCTGCTGCAAATAGCTATAAAAACTCATCTTAAAAGTATGTTCAAAAGCTGTTTCTCCAGTTTTTATACCGTATAGTAAATTACCCCATCCTTGATATAGTTCATCACCCATTGCCATCACCGTACCTCGTAAAGAATCAGAAGTACCAGTCAACAGATGTTTTCCCAAAGAATTTAAGCGAAACTTGTTATTCTCTTCCAGAGAAAACACACCAACACTTACTAGCATACGCATCAGGTGATAAATACCCTGAGAATTTAGACCAGCAGCTTTCGCAAGTTCATCAGCAGTCTTAGAACCGTCACTCAGAATATCTGCAATTTCCAGTTTAGCCGCTACAAAAAGAGCCTGAGATATTTTAAAGCCATACATCATTTCTAGTAGCAATGAGGATGAGTTTTCGTCTTCAGGTTGGGCATTCTCTGTATATAAAGTCATGGGATATCCTTGGAAAGTTATTTATTTAGTAACTAGAAAGGCACTAAAGAGCGTGTTGTCTGGCGATTCGCTAGCAGATAACCTGCTTGGCTTTCGTTGCTGAATTGCTATAAATTCATCTATAAATTCGTAGTCTTTCTCGCTGTTTTATGCACAGGAATAGCAATCGCGTGCGGTTTCCTCTTCGCTGCAAATAACCCAAAAAAGTCGTGCAGCAAAATATAAAAACAGGGAATAATAAACAGAGTCAATACCGTTGCCAGAGACAAACCAGAAAACACCACCACCCCTAGCGGTTGCAGAAACTCCGAACCATCGCCAATCCCCAAAGCTAAAGGAAATAAACCTAAAACTGTGGTAATTGTCGTCATCATAATCGGGCGTAAACGTTGAGGTGCGGCCCTGACAATTGCTGTTTTTCGGTCAACTCCTTCTTCTTCCCGAATTTGGTTTGCCAATTCCACCATCAGAATAGCATTATTCACCACGATTCCCACCAACAAAATCGCACCTACAATTACCGTCGCCCCAATCGCAGTTTTAGTTACATAAAGCCCTAAAATCCCCCCAGCCAAAGACAGCGGGACTGTTAACATAATCACTAACGGATCGACTAGAGAATTGTACTGTACGGCCATCACTACAAATACTAAAAAAGCCGCTAACCCACCCAATATTTTTAGGGAAGATTGCAATTCCTGATTAGTTTCAGCCGCCGAACTCGGTACAACTTGTACTCCTGGGGGTAACTTCAATTCACTTACCACTGCATCTACTTGCTGTAAAGCTTCACCTAAACTTGCACCCTTATTCAAATTACCAACAATTAAGAAAACTTGGCGCTGATTCAGGCGTTGAACTTCCCCAGGGGCTTTACCTAGATTGATAGTCGCCACATCACTCAATCTAATTACATTATTATTGCTGCCAAATAAGGGAATATAACTTAGTTCTGATACTGATTTGACAGAGTTGCGATCGAATTGTACCCGCACATCTATTAACCGATTTCCCCGCTGTAACTGAGTAGGAACTGCACCTTGAATTGCTGTCTGAATTGACTCTCCAATTTCTCTAGCACTAAATCCGTAAGTCGCCAATCTTTCCCAGTCAGGGCGGATTTGTACCTCCGGTTGTTGAGGGTCGCCATCAGGTCTAAACCTGACTAATTTAACCTTTTCCTCAAAGGTTTTTAATATTTGCCGCCCTGTTTGTTGCAATATTTCTGGATTTTCGCCTTGAAGAATTAAGTCAACTTCACCACCCCGCACGGGAGAATTAGTCAGAATTAAACCGCGCACGTTTTCTGGTGCTAAACGTAGGCGAGTATCAACTAATTTCAGTTTATTTAATTCCTGAGTCATGCGCTCAACAAAATCGGCAACGTTCGTTCCTGGCTTCAGTGTAATTGTACTGCTTCCCCTGAGTAAATTTTCAACGGTATTGTTACCAAAAAGTAGCCCTCCCGCTGTTGTTAAAGTATACAAAGTTTCTGGCTGCTTGCTCAGAAGTTCATCCACAGTCTTCATTACTTTTTCGTTAGTTTCCAAGTTTGTACCCGCTGGAAACTGAGCAAATAATCTAGCTTGACCAGTATTAATTCTGGGTAAAATTTCTTGGGGAATTTGACCCACCATCTGCAAACTACTGAAACCCAAAATAACAATAGCAAGTACAATTATTATTAACCGCCACCGCAGAATTGCTCCTAAAAATCTGCCGTAGCCTAATGTAGCGCTGTGGAAGGCTCGATTAAATGCCCGCAAGGCCCAAAATTTGCCCACACCGCTGGAAAATCTCACGGCTAATAGGCGAGAAGTCATCATCGGGACAATTGTTAAACCGACAATTAAAGAAGCAGCTACGGCGAAAGTAATTGTCAGAATTAACTCGTTGAAAAGTAAGGAGATAAAGCCTCCTATTAGCAAAAATGGGAGGACGGCAACTAAGTTGGTAGCAGTAGAGGCAAATAAAGCTGATTCGAGTTCTTGACTACTTTTTTCGGCTGCATCAAGTATGCTTGTTCTTTTGCCGTTAGTTGTTTTGCTTTTATTTTTATTAACTCCCTCAACTATATTTTCTAGCATCACAATTGAGTTGTCTACGACAATCCCAACACCCAAGGCTAAACCGCCTAAACTGAAGATGTTAATAGACAGGTGAAACAGTCCCATCAGAATAATAGCCGTGAGTGTGGCTAGGGGAATTGCCAGGACAATAATTAGGGTCTGTCGTAGAGAACCCAGGAAAAGTAACACGGCAATACCAGCTAAGACAGATCCGCTTAAACCTGAAAACAATACATTGGAAATAGAATCGCGGATAAATCTTGATTCATCCAGGGTAGTTGTAATTGTCATGTCGGGGGTAATTACCCCCGACTTTCTCAACTCTTCGAGGCGCTTTTTAATACCATCTACAACTGTGATGGTATTGGCATCTGGCTGCTTCTGAATGCTGATTTTTACTGCGGGTGTCTGATTGAGAAATACTTTAACTCGTTCTTCTTCAGTACCGTCTATGACTTCGGCAAAGTCGCGGATATAAACTCGTTTGGGGGGATTAGAACCTGCGATTTGGAAGGAAAGATCGCGGATTTCACTGGCATTTTGAAAGCGCCCTATTGTCCGCGTTAAGGGTTCGCCGGATTCTTGTTGTAGTCTACCGCCGGAGGTGTCTTGGTTGCGGTCTTGTAGGGTGGAGAGTACGTCAGAAACGTTGACTCCCAAGGCTTGTAGGCGGTTTAAGTCGAGGTTAACTTGGATTTCTTCTTGTACGCCGCCGGAAACGTCAACGGCGGCTAAGCCTGGTATGACGTTGAGCTCGCGCGCGAGTTCTTCGTCAGCAAATACGCGCAAATCGACTCCCCGCAAGGAGTCTGAGGTGAGGCCAAATTCGTAAACTGGCTGCTGGGAGGGGTCAACTTTAAATAATCTGGGGGCTTCGACTGTATCTGGAAGTTGGTTGCGGATGCGGTTGACGGCGGCGGTTGCGTCGTTGAGGGCTTGGTCGATGTTTCCTCCTGGTTTGAAGAATAAATCGACGCTAACTTGGCCTTCGCGGGTACGGGAGAAGACTTGGGTGACTCCTTCGGTGGCTGAGAGTCCTTGTTCTAGGGGGCGGGTGATTTCGTCAACTGCTACTTCTGGGGAGATTCCGGGGGCCTCAAGGCGCACGCCGATGCGGGGATAGGTGATGGATGGGAGGAGATCGACGGGGAGTTGAGTGATGTAAAATAGACCCACGACGGCGATCGCGAGGGTGAGCATGATTGTCCCGATATGGCGGCGAATTGCGATCGCGCTGATGCTTAATCCAGTTTTGTCAGTCGCCATCTGTCAAAATTCCTCAGTGATTGTTGACTTTTCACTACGATTAAATAACTTAACCATTTTGGATGTAGTGGGGTTTTAGCGATCGCACCCCAACTACATACTCCCGATTAAATTATTTAATTTTATCAACCGCCTTGATGGTTAGGAGGTTATTGCTGAAACTCCTGGTGTTATTGCATTTTCGTTCTTCCGTCTTCGGTCTTCCGTCTGCCTTCAGAGATATTAATACTTAATCTTACTGAACTTGGCTGCCGTGCGATCGCGGATCTGCTGTGCTAGCTTTGGAAGGAGTTACTGGTGGTTTAAAACTGGAAACTTGACCTGTAGCTTCCGCGTAGGGTAACGCTTTACCAGCAATTAAAGCTTCTAAATTAGATTCCATTATATTGCGTGGGGCTTCGCCTATAGTCTGAGCGATCGCCTCTCCTCGATCGCTCAAAAATACAAAGTGGGGAATGCCATCCACTCTGTATTTGAGCACCTCTGGCAACCATTTGTTATTATCTACATTCAACATCGCAAAATTTATGCGATCGCTGTATTTTTCCTTAACTTCGCTCATATCCTTTGCCATCGCCTGACAGCTACCACACCAATTGGCATAAAATTCTACCAGAGTCGGCTTACCGTTGCTGACAGCAACTTCTAGCGGTGTCGATGCTTCTGCCATCTCCGTTAGAGCATTTGATGGTGTTTCGATTTGCAGTCCCAAGAACAGGGAAATCCCCAATGCGATCGCTGCCAAAACAATCAATAAGTTTCTCAGCCGTTTTGCTGTGTTCGATTCCAACTTCTGACTTGCAGCCGTAGGGGTTGATTCTTGTGAATTAGGACTCATTGAAGTATTGCAATTTTAATTGTGCTTTTTTTAACAGTAATAGAGATTGCTTAAGTTGATTAAGTTTCTCCCTTAAGAGTGTACCATAATTTGGGGACAATTTGTACCTCAGCAACAAACAATAGAAAAACCTCTGAATTGTCATATTAATTAAGTTCCGATCCAGTCTGAAATGCGGTAAAACAGAAGTAGAGACAGATTAATTGTGAATTATAGAGGACATAGAGCGTGAAAAAACGGGTAACGCTGACCTTTCCCCAACGCTCAATCCGTATGCCCGTCACCTATCGACTGGCAAAGGATTTTAATGTGGCTGCCAATATTATCCGAGCTCAGGTAGCCCCAAATCAAATAGGCAAACTCGTGCTAGAGTTGGCCGGAGATATCGACCAGTTGGACGCAGCTATAGACTGGATGCGATCGCAGAATATTACCGTATCCCTCGCCAGTCGAGAAATACTAATTGACGAAGACATCTGCGTACACTGTGGGCTCTGTACCGGCGTTTGTCCCACAGAAGCCTTGACCTTAGACAAAGAAACATTTAAACTAACCTTTACGCGATCGCGCTGTATCGTTTGCGAACAGTGCATTCCTACCTGTCCTGTTCAGGCTATTTCCACCAACCTTTAGAGGTTAATCTTGGTGACTCAAAAGCCGTGAAGAAACTTCCTTGGAGTTCTCTAGCAATACTTTTTGTTACTTATAGCACCTTTGGCTGGAATTTATCCAAATCTGATGCTCACCTAGCAGTTTGGTTTTTAGCTGTAGTTGCCATCTTCCTGTTATGTGGGGTATTAACTGCTCCCCTAAACCATGCAAAAAGATTAATGTTTAGATGGTTTAGAACTGATGTCGGGGCTTTTATTTCCATCATTACTACTGCTTTTTTTGCAGTAGTAGTTGTCGCATGGCTGCACCTTTTTGCCACCGGTTTAATCCTACTTTCCGCAGGATCTTTAGCTAGACTCGATATTCAGACATCCGGTTTTCAAAAGTGGCAGGCTTTCTGGATTTTGACAGTTGTTTCTCTTATTGGATTGGGATTTGGAGGGGCAGCAAAGCTATACTTTTAAAAGGGCTAATGGCTAATGGCTAATGGCTAATGGCTAATGGCTAATTGCTAATGGCTAATTGCTAATTGAAGAGAAATTAATTCTCATGGGAATCCTGAAAAGTTATGCAATAGTGATAAGAGAAAAAAAGCAGCCTGCGAAGCTGCCAACAAAAATTGCATGAGGTATTACTAACAAGCTATAGCAAGTGTAGTTTTGTAAAGGCTACGTTACATTTTTTGATACGCTGCAATCTGTTTGGAATGGACACTCTGAAAATCGTCACAATGAGCGATCGTATTCAGGGTAGATTTACCGAGAATTAAAGAAGCGTTTAACTGTCCTTGCGCCCTACAGCCTTTCAGCGGTGGGGCCCTTTTGTTGGGAAGGGCGGGGGAGTGGGGGAGCGGGGGAGATGCGGAGGAGCAGGGGAGCGGGGGAGCGGGGGAGCAGGGGAGCGAGGAAAAGCAAGAAGCGGGGGGTTTAGCTTTAGAATTGCCAGATTCAGAAGAAATATCCCCAGTTGAAACTGGTTTTATTCCGTTTGAATCTCCAGCGATCGCATCTCCACCGATAACTACCTCTGCTTCTGAAACAGCACCACAAGCTGACTTAACAGGATTTGTCCCCTTCGATGCGACTGCGGTACCAACTGTTCCAAGTAAAGTCATTAAACAGAATGTCGTTTCCTCGCCATCAGCAACTTCCCAAGTCCCTAATATTAAGCTTTCTAAGCAGAATGATACAGATACAACGCCGCCAATATCTCTCAAAGGCGATGCCGAAGTTGACTCCCATCTTCTCGATACTTCGGAGACTTTACAAGGCTCACCAGAGGAAGAACAAAGTCGCGAGCATAATCCCAATTTGGCAAAAAATTATAGCACTGAAAGTAGTAGCTATCAATTAACTTGGCGAAAGAGCGATCGCGCTCAGAAATGGCGACCCCTCAAACCCCTAAAATTTGGTCGTTTTTGGTTGGAACAGATAGCAACTGGACTCGCTCTATTTTGGGTGACTGTCACTGTGGTGAAATTTCTCCTAACTACTGTCAATACTGTATTACTTCACTTTTATCTATTAACAAAGATTCCTTTATTAAAGCCAATTCAGCTTTTTTATCTCAACCCCGCCCCATTTTTACAATTCACATTTGGGTTGCTCTTAGTTTTCTCGCCCTGGTTAATGGACGCACTATTAAAGCAGTTTCACGGCTTGCAACCGCTACCCATGACCAGCTTATTTAATTATAGTAAAGAAGCTAATGGGGTACTGCGAAGTTTTTGCCGAAAAAGAGACTTGCCAGTACCTACTATAAAAGTTTTGCCGACTAGCGTTCCCATCGCTATGACTTATGGTTGCTTACCCCGATTCGCCAGAATTGTAGTTAGTCAGGGATTGTTAGAACAACTTTCAGAAGATGAAATTGCTGTTGTTTTTGCCCGCGAGTTGGGGCATATCGTTCACTGGGATTTTGTAGTAATGTCCCTGGCAACAATAGTGATTCAAATTCCCTACACTATCTACTGGCAAGCTGGATATTGGGGAGATCGAGCCAAAGAGTTGCCAAATATTCCTATATCTGTTCGAGGATTTATAATACCTTTTCTGCGGGGGGTAGCGATCGCTATTTCGTCAGCTAGTTATGGCATCTTTTGGCTGCTGCGGTGGCCCGTTTTGTGGCTATCACGGCGACGAGTTTATTATAGCGATCGCCTCGCGGCTGAAATTACAGGTAATCCTAATGCCTTGACTCGCGCGATCGCAAAAATGGCGATCGGTATTGCTGAAGATGTCCGCCAACAGCAGCAAATTTGCCCTCTACTCGAAGGCTTTGAATTTTTGACACCCTTGGGTGTCAAACAAGCCGTTACACTTGGTTCTGCCGCATCACTAGCCCCTCTGGAAACCCTTTTACAATGGGATATACACAACCCTTACCGCAAGTGGTTAGAAGTCTATAATACCCATCCTTTAATCGGAGAACGCTTACACTTATTAACCCTCTACGCCCAGCACTGGAAACTAGAAACTGAGCTAGATTTAGCAACCAAGCCAGCAGGGGAGCTCTTGAGCGGCCAAGCAGGGGAACAGAAGCGCAATTCTCGCTTACCAATTACCAATTCCCAATTACCAATTACCAATTACCAATTACCAAAACTGCTGTTACAAGGTGCTCCCTTCTTCGGCATTCCTATGAGTTTAGCGATCGTTGTCGGGATTTGGTCGATCGGGTGGATTTTCTCACTCTTCGACATTTGGCAACTAGATTGGCTTAAAGGCGATCGCGGCATTCTGATCGGTTGCTTACCTATTGGCTTTAGCCTCGGCACTTTTATCCGCATCAACTACTTCTTTCCAGACATTAAACCCTCGGCAACGGCGGAACCAACAATAACAGAGATATTATCTAACTCAGAAGCTTTACCTCTAGATAGCCAGCCTGTCCAACTCCAAGGCAAACTCCTCGGTAGAAGCGGCATCAACAATTGGCTGGGACAGGATTTAATTCTGGAAACTGCCACTGGCTTAGTGAAATTACACCATCTGTCCATACTCGGCCCGATTGGCAATCTGTGGCCAGTACCAACCCGTCCCTCGGATTTAATCGGAAAATCAGTTATTGCTACTGGATGGCTTAGGCGAGGGCCGACTGTGGCGATCGATCTGGAAAACTTACGGACTGAAGGCGGCAGAACCAGCTATAGCGGTCATCCCATCTGGTCTACGATTTTAGCCTTTGCTGCGGCTCTCTGGGGAGCCTACATTATCTTTAATACTGGCAGATTGGGGATATGAGTTTTGAGTTTGGTTTTGTAGGGGCGGTGCCCCCGTACCCGCCCTAAGCCTTGAGTTTTGAGTTAAAACAGTCAGAAATTAACCCTTCCTTATTTCCTTTTCCTTATTTCTCCCTCATCAGCCTTGCTCCCTCTCTCCCCTGTCCTCTGTGCTCCCCTGCCTCTATCCTCTTCATTATGTAAAGAAAAGTTGCAATTTTATCGATTAACTGTTACATTTAGTTACATGAAATTGATTGACCCAGACTACGGTATGCCCTCTATAGGTTAGAGCCATTAAGGTATCACGTACAAATTGTCAACCTCCCAACACAGTAAGTTTAGCCAGCCGCACCTGTCGGCTGTTTTTTTAGCTACTCGCATTTAGAGTTAAATTGCTAAGCACTTAAAACTACCTAGCTTTAACTTAAGATTGAAATCTTGGCTACAGGTAGCTGTGTCCTCAAGGCTGTGATACCTTTAATAGGATACTTGAACGCTGTCCTACCCAGCTCAAGGGATACCAGAGTTCAAAAATTGAATTTAGCATTTGGTTAGAGATGAAGTTACTTACTCTAAAAAAATTTAGTCGTTGTGTCCCTCATCGTACTAAACTGAGTAGTGACAAATCTTGACCACCGCGAGCAATGCCCCGACTGGGGTAGGGTAGGCGCTGTTACTTTAGTAGCCGTCAATCCCATTTTGCTAAAATCCAATTAGACAAGTCTAGTCTTAAAAACCTGCCCTGGGACTGAGAGGAAGTCACGCTTGAGGAGCTTGCTGCAAGGCAAGGATAGCAGACCGCCATTTTTGGCAAAAGGATTGCGCCCAGGAACCAGCAGCTTTAGGGGTATTAGGAGCGAAACTTCCTAATTATTCCATCTCCTTATAGGGGTGGAAGTGTCAAATCCGGGTTACTTGAACTTGAAATCGTTGGAAATTAATTTCTACAGTCCTGGCTATAAAAATTCTGCATCAACACGGGAAGCAAATAACGCAGAACTAATATCTAGCCTCAGTTTTTAAGTGATGACCACAAGTTTACACAACAACCTTACAGTTAAAAATTCTCTGCCTTGGTTTCCAAGTGCAGGGGTAAGAAGAGTTAATCATCTTTTTTTACAAAGTGAGGTGCGGTGTCAACCTTGGTTAGATGAACGCGCAGGTTATGCGGTTGGGTCATGCTGCCTTGCAGTTAACTTTCAGTTGACTTCAGGTAATGATTTTCTAGCAAACTAATTACAGTCCAAGTCTGGAGGAATATTTCATGTCTATTCGTCTCTATGTAGGCAATCTCCCTAAAGAACTCGAACGCCAAGAACTGCAAGCAGTTTTTGCTGAGGAAGGCGAATCGGTTTCTGCTAAGGTGATCACCGATCGCAAAACTGGCAAATGTCGGGGGTTTGGGTTTGTGACGGTAGCTACTGACGAACAAGCCGATCAAGTAATTGAAAAATACAACGGCTTTATGTTCAAGGAAAATCCCCTTAAGATTGAAAAGGCATTGCCTCGGTCTAAGGGGGGCAAAGGTGAAAAGGGTGATGAAGATCAGCCTCAGCAGCAGTCCCAGTCTCAGCCTCAATCGCAACAACAACCTCCACAGCAGCGTTCTGCGCCGTCTCCCGGTGGCGGTGGCGGTGGTGGCGGTGGTAAAAGCGGCGGTCGTCGGCGGGGTGGCGATAATAAGTCACGCCGGGGTGCGGGTGCAGCAACTAGCTATACTGCCGATTCTGGTTCGGTACAGCCAGATCCTCGCTGGGCTAGTGCTCTGGAAGAACTCAAGCAAAGGCTGGCGGCTGCTCAAACTAATTCCTAAAACTGCGATCGCAGAGGATAGCGCGAGAACTTCAGCTCTAGACTTGGGTTGACACTCCCCGGTCTCCAGACACGGGGATTATTAAGGACAAGATTTTTGGGATAAATCCACAAAAATCTTGGTTCTTAATTGACAGAGATTAAAAAATACCAACTCCTTTACGGCTAAAACTAAGCACAGAAGAACATCGCACCCTGTGTAAACTTAGGTAGATGCGATCGCGAGTAATTCCTGAATCAGCGTTCAAGGTAGCAGCCTTTTTCCATCTCCTATTTCTGGTTAGCAAGCCTTAAACTGTGCAGCCTTAAGTTAGTAGTGGACTGAAAAAATGGCACAAAGTCTGATAAATAATTAGTTTTAGTGCCATGCAAAATAAGGAAAAACAAACTTTACAGATCCACTCAGAACCAAAAGCTTCTGAAAAATGGTGGGCACTCTTCGGGATTGGGACTGGTGTGTTTATGTTTGGTTTGGATATCCACATCGTTACCCTCGCCCTACCAACATTAGTTGAATCATTCCACACTAACTTTATTACCATTCAATGGGTAGCGATCGGTTATTTACTGATGCTCAACGTTTTCGTGTTAGCTGTGGGTAGGTTGGGTGATATGTACAGTAAAAAGCTGTTGTACCTGACTGGAATGCTCTTGTTTACACTGGGTTCCCTGCTATGCGGACTAGCACCTAATGTTAGTTTTTTGATTGGCTTTAGAGTCGTTCAAGGCATAGGATCTGTGTTTATTGCTGCATTAGGTACGGCAATTATTACAGAAATATTTCCTGAAAAACAACGGGGACAAGCACTCGGTATTATAGCCGGAATTTTTGCCATATCAATTGCCCTCGGCCCAACGGTAGGAGGACTATTAATTAATTTATGGGACTGGCCTTTAATATTTTGGGTGAATGTACCTATTGGTGTAATTGCCAGTTGGATTGTACTTAGAGTTGTACCCAAAGAGATTATTACTAAAGAGTCACAACCCTTTGATTGGATTGGCGCGTTGTTGATGGCAATCAGCCTATCTTGCTTTGCACTCGGCATAACTTTAGTTCAAAACCAAGGTTTCGGTAGTATCAAAGTGCTGATTCTATTCACTTTGGCTGCCATCAGCTTAGCCTGTTTTTTGGCGATAGAAGCTCGCATTCAAGCACCCCTACTCAACCTAAAAATTTTTGAATCGCTAGAGTTATCGCTTAATCTATTAATGAATTTTATAGTTTATCTTGCACTCACAGGTGTGATTTTTATCATCCCTTTCTTTTTGGAATTAGTGAAGCATTATCCTGCTAGTCAGGTGGGTTTGTTAATGGCGGTGCAGCCTATGCTAAATGGGCTAATTTCACCAGTTTGTGGAATTATGTCTGACCGATTTGGAGAGCGAATTATCAGCTTAATTGGATTGATTTTAATGGCATTTGGGTATTTAGCGATCGCCACTTTTAATAGCGAGTTGACTTCATTGGGTTATATTGTGCGGATGATTCCTGTAGGGGTAGGGATGGGAATGTTCTACGCTCCCAATAATAGTGCTGTGATGGGAGCAGTGTCAAAGGAATACTTAGGTATCACTTCTGCATTATTGTCTTTGTCGCGGACATTCGGACATATGAGTGGCGTGCCAATTTTGGGCGCTTTGTTTTCAACTTTTACGATTGCTACAGCTAAGCTATCTGGATTTGATGTT
Organism: Kamptonema sp. PCC 6506; assembly: GCF_000180455.1. Classification (NCBI taxonomy): domain Bacteria; kingdom Bacillati; phylum Cyanobacteriota; class Cyanophyceae; order Oscillatoriales; family Microcoleaceae; genus Kamptonema; species Kamptonema sp. PCC 6506. The sequence continues at coordinate 11,577 of NZ_CACA01000344.1, read as the reverse complement.
AAAGATGTCACAGATGCACCTGTTGAGGCATTAGTCTTTGGAGTGCAGGCGACTTTTCACACCGCTGCAATAGTTATGGCAGCTTTAGTAATTGTAACATCTGTCTTCTGGGTGTTAGAGAAAGTGGAGAAACCTGTTGTTACAACATCTTAAGTATACTGTCCTCCATTGATATTTAATATGGAGCCTGTCAGATAATCAGGTGCATCAAAGGCAACATAAGTCACGAAGTTTGCAATTTCTTCTAATCTTCCTTTTCGCTTAATATGCGTAGTTTCGATCGCCTGAGATTGTCTCTCAGAAGACACCCCTTGGGACATTGTAGATTCAAATATTCCTGGATTGACTCCAATAATCACCGAATTCTGACTAGCCAATGACTTCGATAAACTTAATACTAATCCATTGAGTCCGGCTTTAGCAATTCCATAGGCGATATCTCTACTTCCAACATAAGCCGCCGCCGAACCAACTATGATTACTCGCGTGGGAATATTTTGGGTTAGACACCTTTTAATGGCCGCAATCATAAAATGAGCAATACCTACCAAATTAACTTGAATATTTTCATATAAACTATCTTCTTCAAAACTGGAAGAGTTAAATGTTTCGTCACCAAACTTACCAATACAACTAACAAAAATAACTTTCTTATAGTTAAAAACAGGAAGTGTATCTATTGTTGCTCGAATTTGACTCCGGTTGCTAAAATCACAGGCAAGATAGTAACTTAAATTTTCAAGGCAAGTTGCTTGTGGTAAATCTATGCCAAAAATATCGGCATTCAAATCTTCGCGACAGGAAATAGCCGAACCTAATGCTCCTTGCACACCCAATATTACAAGTAAATTATCTTTCATTAGTTACCAGATTTTTTCGTGATTTCAACAAAATACTCAACTTTTTTTCGCATTGATAATTGATATTCTTCTAAAGACATATCTAGGTTTGAGAAATAGGTTATCCCCCTAGAAATTGGTACGATCGCACCCTGACCATCATGATTAAAATTGATGAATGTATTTTCGATTTTACCACCTTGGCTTCCTACTCCCGGCACTAAAAAGATAGCATTCGGCATAATTTCCCTTAACTGTTTTGCTTGTTCGGGAAATGTAGCACCTACCACAGCACCGATAGAGCTGTAACCACTTTTGCCAATACTATCTTTGCCTAATTGATTAACTAATTCTGCTAAATAGTAAGAAATAGTTTTTCCATTCACAACTCGATCTTGAATCATTTGGGAACCAGGATTTGAGGTTTTCACCAAAATGAATAAACCTTTATTACATTTAATAGCCGTTTCTACAAATGGCTCTAAACTGTCGTCTCCTAAAAATGGATTAATCGTGATACAATCTACTTCTAGATCCGATTCGATTGTCAATCCATTTGTTAATTTTGTCTTTCCTTCTAAATATGCTTGAGCATAGGCAAGTGAGGTGGAACCGATATCTCCTCTTTTCGCATCCATAATCACTAAAAGTTTTTGATTTCTAGCATATTCAATAGATTGAGCTAGAGCCTTTATACCTGCACTACCAAATTGCTCGAAATAGGCAGATTGAAACTTGACTGCTGGAATCAAATTGTAGGCAGTATCAATCGCCAGTTTTGCAAAATTAACTAAGGCATTTGTAACAGCTTGAGAATCGCCGCTAGCTGGAAGGATAGCCTTTGGCATTAAATCAAAATTCGGATCGATGCCAACTACTATATTACTCGTTTGGGTGATTTTTTCTACAAGGCGATCGCTAAATTGCATAGTTTACTTTCCAGAATATCTTGATTGAACACCAACTACTTTAGGTCAAAAAATGCCTGATTTTTTTAAAAAACACTCTCACCAAATAATCTATCATTGAATGTCATGGCCAAATTGAATTTTTTTTGATATTAAATATTTTTGCCATTCTTTTTTGTGACTAACCAAAGGTATTCTTTGATTTACTTTAACACCATTGGCGATTAAAAAATTCTCTTTGTCAAGATTATTGCTCATCAGGTTCACCACTTTGATATTCAAATCCTTCAAAATCAAAATAGCCGGATAATAACTCCGCTGGTCTACTTGAATACCTAAATGTGAAAAAGCCTCAAACGTCGTATAATTTCTTTGTTCCATAAGCGCATAAGTTTTTAATTTATTTGTCCATCCAGCACCTCTCCCTTCGTGGTTAAAGTGATATATAATTAAACCATTTTCTGAGCGCTCGATCGTATCAATTGCTTGCCTGAGTTGCCAGTTACAGTCGCATCTTTGACAGCCAAAAATGTCGCTTGTGTAGCAAGCGGAATTAATTCGCAATAAAATTGGCTCTTCCGGATTTTCAATATTGCCTTTATAAATAACTCCATGCTCTGCCTCAACTCCATCCATTCTTATTTTATAACCGCCCATTAACAGGTTAACTTTCTCCTTAAATAATAATGATATACCAAGAACTTTATCCACTATTGTCGGCGATGTAGTCATGCTAAATTTCCTGAGAGAATCGCTCTAAATCTGACAAAATATCTACTGATTATGCACCCTAATATGAGTTAGACAATGGCACATAAAGTAGTGTGTTAATGCCAAAATCCTGGTTATATCAATCCATAACGGAAGTCTGACGAGCCATAAAGCTTGATTTAATCATAATACTTGCCTAAGTCCTCCCTACTATTTCAAATGCTATAGATTGCTTCCATTTCCGGACTGGTAGAAAATGTTTTCCACGAAAGAAAGTGCAGATTAATGTCATCATTTTTGAAATCTATATAACGCTTACTTGGGTCAGATAACCTCAAAGCGGGAGGTAAAAAGTCAGCGCTATCGAGCATAATCATAATTTTTTGTGCGGCATCTTTTGGTGCAGTCTCTCCTATATCTACCGATTCCACAATAGCAACAGCAGCATCCCATAATTTTCTAAATTCTTCATTCTTCGGATCTATATTAAATAAACCCAATGGTTCATGGGCATCAGGTAGGACTGAATAATCGCCAGTTTGAATGAATTTTTTGTGCATCATTCCTAACCTCAAACCACCCAAACCTACAGCGAGATACCACATCCGAAACCAAGCATTCCAAAGATCGAAGTCTCTAAACGAGATATATGAGCAGTTAACCAATTGATCGTTATAATTGATAGTATTCTGTTGCAACTGTTCTATATACTCGAAGTGTTCTGTTGAAAAATCGTTGTCGGCAACAGCTTGCAGAATTCTATTAGCAAGGACATCAATAATCGCGGTGGTATTAGCAAGTCCTCTCGAAAAAAGCGCATCGATAAAACCAGCAGCGTGAGATGTCAGGCAATAGCGATCGCCCACGCATTTTTTGACAGAATATTGCAGGCGAGACGTGGAAGTCCAACTCCGCACTGGTTTCGCTTCTTCAAATTGTTTCGCGATCGAAGGAAACCTGGTCAGAAACTGCTTCCATTCTGCTTCAGGTGGTGTGTCATTTTTAGGAAAGCGTCGGGAATCCAAGCACAAACCAACGCTGCACAAAGGGTTGGTAGCATCTTTATGGTTGTTGAAAGGAATTACCCACATCCAGCCACCATCAAAGATGTGATGCAGCGTACACTGAGACCAGGATACAGGCTGATCGAGTACATTTTTAGGGTGTACGCAGTCCTCGTAAGGTTTTACACCAACCATGTGAGTAAACACAGTACGAGAGTGAGTTTTCATGCGAGTTGGTGTTTCCCGTAAATCAAACTTTTGAGCTAAGGGAGAACGATAACCGCTGCCATCTACTAAATATTTAACTCTGAATTTTTCTCCTTGTTCTGTTTTTAAGTCAACACCTTGCTCGTCAATATTTATGTCGATAATTTTTGTTTTCTGTCGGCATTCTGTCCCATAACGTATGGCAGTATGAAACATATAGGAATCAATATCCTGCCGATACCAGTGGTTCTCCGGTTGTCCGGGAATTAAAGTTTGAGTAACTTGTTGAGGATTTTGGTCTTCCTCTTGGCGGTGATAGACAAATCCAAAACCCAGTTTAATACCACAAGACGATGTTACCTTTTGACGAATATCTTGAAAGGTAGCAAGATTTTTGAGTTCGGGAACGCCATAGCGATCGCCCATCAATTCTAACATCTTTGAGGTATGGGGTACGGTTGATTCCCCAATTGCAAATTTCGGATGACTATCTGCATCAATAAGCAACACACGAACATTATGCTTAGCAAGAATTGCGGCTAGGATACTGCCACTAATCCCAGATCCCACAATGCCAACATCAAACTGGTTCTCTTCTGAGGAGCATACTTTCTTAGCGTTCAGTTGGCCTTGCACTTGCATATTTTTATATAGCTCAAACAATTTTGTTCTGTGTGACTGGAATCTTGATTTTAGTGTAGCATACGAATTGCAAATCATTCTGTCATTTTTTGACAAATCTGATTGACCAAATTCTCAGGATCGTTATCAAATATCACTTGACTACTTGTTTTCTTCTTCAAGGCTTCCATTAATATTAAAATATATTCTGTCATGCCTCCAGTATCACTTAAAATTCCAATTAGTTTACCCATGTCATAGGCATTTGATAACTCATTGAGAGTTCCCCAACGTCCACTAATAAAGATAGCTGCATCAGATTCTGCGACAGATGAAACATTTCTATATTTGCGACAAACGGCTGCATTATCTTTGTGCTTATAATCTGGGGGTATCCAAACTATCTCATCGTATAATTCTAAAGGCGTTTCCATCACTGCGAGATGATTGTCTGGACTATATGTGGCGGAGAATCCCATAGAATAACCGCCTAAACTCTTAGCTCCCAGTACAGCCTGTAGGGGAATTCCAGTACAGGCTCCTGTGATAATACAATTGCCGGTTCTAGCAATTTGCTCTCCAACTTTTCTGGCTTTTTGATTGACAGAATCTTCGGTATCTATAGCCGAACCAAAAACACCAATTTTTTTCATAATAAAAATCAACTAAATTGATTTTATAGAAGATCTAATTGTAGCTTTTTTGCCCAATGCAACCATTATCAAAACGAGCAAAGCTATAGCGATAGTAAACATTGTAATCTGTTCTTGTAGAAATAATGCTGAAGCAAAAATAGTCAAGAACGGCTGTAAAAGCTGCATTTGACTAACTCGTGCTACGCCGCCGATCGCTAGTCCATGATACCAAGCAAAAAAGCCCAGAAACATACTAAATACACTGACATAGCTAAAGCCTAACCATGCTGACCATGAGGCGTGAAGGCCGTGTTGGAGGATCGCGATCGCCACAGGCACGACCAAAAATGGAGCAGACAGAACTAATGCCCAGTAGATTACCTGCCATCCCCCCAACTGGCGGGATAAGTGTCCCCCTCTCGGCATAGCCCACAGCAGCAGCAACAACTGCACCCAGTAAGGCGAGGTCAGCTATCTGTAAAGTTCCATCTCCTGTGATTACCGTAAACAAGACAACAATAGCACTACCAATACCACTACACAGCCAGAATGGGGTTGTTGGGCGATCGCGCCCGTTCTCAAGGCTCCTGCTAAGCGGTAGCTAAGGGCAAAATCCCTAGCACGATCGCGCCATGAGAAGCTGGCAACCAACGCATTGCCCAAGCTGAAAGTAGGGGAAATCCGACAATCACACCAGCCGCTACCACGCATAAAATGGATAGATGTTTGCGGGATAGTAAAGGTTGCCGAGTGATTTTGAGTAAAATAATTGCCAACAATGAAGAAGCTACTATCGCACGCCCTAACCCGACAACAGTTGAATCGATTTCAGCCACTGCCAGACGAGTTGCCGGCAGTGTCAGACTAAATATTAGGACACCAAGAAATCCGTAGGCTAGCCCTACTGTTTCTGAATCAATTTGTTTCAATTTCTGCCGTAATATAAACGAGTTTAGCGATTAGCAATTAGCAATTAGCAATTACGTCGTGTCACTAACTAAAGCGCCTTTGACCTTAGAAAAGCTAGGGGCAAACAAAGCATTTTCCGGGGTTTAGAAACGAAAGCTCGTTTCTGAAAAACATCGTAATTATTGCGCTCGATCGCGTCCAGAATTTGGCTGTATAGCATCATTGCCGCCCACACAGGCCAGCGGATATCTGGACTAAGAACCTTGATTCCCCGTTCTGCACTAGCATAAAACTTGCGAGCGCGGCCGATTTGAAAACGCATTAATTCCCGCCAGCGTTCGTCAACGACACCGTTAAATAAATCCTCCTCAGTATAGTTAAACAGGGCTAACTCTTCTAAGGGGATGTAAATCCGACCGCGACGAGCATCTTCTCCCACATCCCGGAGGATGTTGGTGAGTTGGTTGGCAATTCCCAGGGCGATCGCTTCTTCAGAGGGACTTCTCGCATCCCAGTGCCAATTCCAGCTAGCCGCCGATTTGGTTTTCTCTACTCCCATCACCGCAGTGGACATCAAACCTACCGTCCCCGCGACGCGGTAACAGTAAAGTTCTAGTTCCTCAAAGGTTGCGTAACGGGAACGGTACAGATCCATGCGCTGACCTGCAATCATATCCCGAAATGGCTGGATATCCTGCGGGAAGCGGGAAATGGTATCTACGAAGGCAACGTCTAAGTCGTCTAGACAGTGACCGGCAAATAGAGATTCTAGATGTGCTTCCCAGTGGTCGAGGGTTTCCGGCGTAGTTTCGCTAGCTCCCGGCCCGTCCACGAGTTCATCGGTGCGGCGACACCAGACATAAATAGCCCAAATTGCCCGACGCTTGGCTTCGGGCATTAGCTGAGTGCCTAAATAAAAGGTTTTGGAGTATTTCTCCGTGATCTGACGACAGAGTTCGTAGGAGTCCTCCACAGAGGCCAGAGTTCTCATGCACTGGGATTTTGACAGTTGCAGCATTCTTTTTTCAGCTCTCAGGCTCAGGGTCTAGCTATCAGCTTGCAAGAGTTTCACTCAGCACTGGTTTGGGCTGACCGCCTACCTCGATGCGCCGATCGCTATCTATTGCCTGCGCTGTCAGCTTACCAGAAAGTACGGCCCCTTCCATACTCGCAAGATAACGTTGCATCGTATAATCCCCCGTTAGATAGAAATTACTTATGGGTGTGGTTTGGTTGGGACGGCACTCTTGGCGGCCGGGGGTTGCTTTGTAAACTGAGCGGGGAGTTTTGACTACGTGGGATTTTAACAGTTTTGCGGGTTGGGGGATTTGGTCGGGGAAGAGTTTTTCGAGTTCGGCCATTGTCGCGCCGACAATTTCGGCATCGGATTTGTTAATCCAATCTTTGGCTGGTGCTAAGACTAACTCCAGCATTGAGCGGTTGGGGTTGGCGTACTCGCGGCAGGTGTTGCTCATGTCGGCATAGACGCTGAGTAGGGGCGATCGCGAAAATAGCAAGTGATCGATGTCGGTAAGTTTACGGTCAAACCATAAATGTACATTGATTACGGGTACTCCTTCTAAGCCATCGAGCTTTTTGAAGTATTCCATTTGCCGCCAAGGTTCTGGGAGCATGACTTTCAGAGGATCGACTGGCATGGCGGAAACGTAGGCATCGGCGGTGAGGATTTCGTCGGGGGCTCCGTCTAAGCCGCGAATTAGGAAGCCGCTAACGGTTCCGTCACTGTTGAGTAAAAATTCTTTGATGGGGGCGTTGAGCCGAATTTCGCCGCCGCGATCGCAGATGTAATCTACCATTGGCTGGCACAATCTCTCGGTGGGAGAACCGTCTAAGAAGGCCATTTTTGAGCCATTTTTTTCTTGCAGAAAGCGATTGAGGGCTGTGAGAATTACTGTTGAAGAGATTTCGTCGGGGTCAATGAAGTTTAAAGCTTTGGACATGGCAATAAAAACTTCTTTTTCGACTCTGGGAGGGACGTTTTGCAGTTTTAGCCACTCAGAGAAGGAGTATTTGTCCATTTCCTCGACGTAGTTCTGACCCTTGAGCATGGCAGGAATTAAGCCTATGCCAAAACGGATTTTTTCGGGCCAGGTGAGCATATCGTTGTTGCCCAGGATGGCTACTACGCCGTTGAAGGGTGCGGGGATGTCGGGAAAGTCGAAACGCGAGTAGGTTCCGGGGGTTTCTGGTTGGTTAAAGATCATGGTGTGATCTTTCCATTGGAGTCTATCTTCGATGTTGAGCTCTTTGAATAGCTGCAACATATTGGGATAGGCACCAAAAAAGATGTGGAGGCCGGTTTCGTACCAGTCGCCGTCGGCATCTTTCCAGGCCGCTACTTTGCCGCCGAGCACGTCCCGCCGTTCTAGGAGGATGGGGGTGTGCCCTGAGTCTGTGAGATATTTGGCGCAGGAAAGTCCTGCTAAACCTGCTCCCGCGATCGCAACTCGCATGATTTCGCTTTGCCCTCTGTGGTTGATTCCGTCTCATTATAGTTTACAAGTTGTTACATTTTTTCAGGAAATGGTGGAGAAGGTGCGATTTCGAGTGCTGGCTAAGCCTACGCTGGGTTAACGCGATCGTCGATGGCAAGGTAAAAGATAGGGAAAAATTTTATTAGTTTTGGCTGTTGACAAATTACTGTTTGTGTGTAACAAGCGGATAAAATTTGATTTAGGGATGAAGCGTTTAAAACATGACTTAACTTACGCAAACCGAGGTGATAAACCGGGTTTCTTCGTAAATTTCTCGTTAATTAACTAATAATCTTAAAAGAAACTCGAACCTCCGAACCGAGGTGAGAAACTGGGTTTCTTCGTGAATCTCTTGTTAATAAACCAACAATCTTCAAAGAAACTTGGTTTCTGTTTCTTTGCGTAAGTCCAATCATGGTTAAATATTAACTGCGATAACTAAAAAATTTTCCCTCTTCCCTCTTCCTTCTTATTATGACTCGATTTATTCACGACAAATTTGCTAAAGATTACTTAGAAGAGTTACTAAGTCCTTTTGGCACAGTACAAGCGCCCCGTAGTATTAGTGCGGAAGTCAGAGAAATAGATGTTTGGTTTGAGCCAGCACCTATCAACCAAGGGAATCCCGAACTTTTAGGATTATTAGGAAGATTAGCAAAAACTCCCTGTATTTTAGAACCATTTCGCAATCCCGTCACGCCCCAAGAAATTTGCGATTGCCTATCAAAAGAGTTAGAAGTTAGACGTAAATATTACCGTGAAGCTGCTCGCAATCCCAGAGAAGTTGCCGATTTAGTCTTACCGAGATTGTGGATACTTACACCGACTGCATCAGTCGCAGTGTTGTCGGGATTCCGTGCTATATTAGAACCGGAGTGGTTGCCGGGAGTTTACTTGATGGCACCGGAACTCAGGAGTGCGATCGTTGTCATTCACCAATTACCTTGTACTCCAGAAACCCTATGGTTGAGGATTTTGGGTAAAGGTAATGTTCAGAAGCAGGCGATCGCGGAAATAGAATCACTTCCAGTGTCGCATCCATTCCGAAAAAATGCTTTAACTATGCTCAATCGGTTAAGGGCAGAGTTACAAGTTACGGTAAATAAAGATGTAGAAGATCAGGAGTTAATTATGCGATTATCACCACTTTTCGATCAACAATTAGAACAGGCAAAACAAGAAGCACAACAGCAGGGAATGCAAGAGGGACAACGCCGCCTCATAGAAAATCTACTAACGTCGCGCTTTGGTTCCTTAGATGGGCAATTAGCAGCAATGATCTCACCATTGTTAGCCTTACCGCCAGAGGAATTGGCTCCTTTACTATTGCAATCGTCCCGTGAAGAATTATTATCTAGGTTTGGAGAGCAAAACTAATGCGATTATTACTGCTTTTCGAGCGAAAGTTGGAGCAGGTAAATTTAATAGCAAAGTCGTAATGGATTAAATGAATCTAGATTTTTACAACTTAGACGTACTAGAAAAAGAACTTGAAAAATTACCGCCTTTACACAGGATTGCTTTCGCAGCTTCGATTTGCGAGAGAATGCTTCCAAATTATTATGCCTTTGCAAGAGAGGAAGGTCAGGGAAATCCTTCCATTCTCAGAACCTCTCTAGATGAAGTCTGGCATATTTTACAGGGTAAAGCGGTTGAGGTCGAGATAATCGAGTTACTAATAACAAATTGTCAAGAAGCGATCGTTCCTGGTGATTATGTTCTTGAATCACGGTATACCGCCGAATCCCATTTAGCGGTAGTGGCGATTTCAAGCACGTTAAAAGCTTGTCTTGATTCGGACAATATAAAAGCAATTATTAAAGTAGTAAAAGTTGTAAAAGACACAATTTTTGAATTTCTTGATATTGAAAAAGAAATTACCGAACAAGATTGGTTACAAAAATCGTGGAAAGTGCAAGTTGAAGAGATATCAAAACATCCATTTTCGCTCCGAGAAATAGCTAAAGAGAAAGAAGACATTCAGCGCTTGAAAGAAGTCGAAACTTTAAACCGAGAATTTCTAGAATCGCTCCGCACCTCTTGCAACAACAGCGGCCGAAGTTTAATCGATTTATCTTGAATTAAAGCTTATAAGCAGCTATGACAAGCAAACTTTCTAATTCAGAGAAAACGGAACATCTCGAAGCAGCAAATATTGCTTGGTTCCGCCATCAGTTACAAACTTGGGCTTTGGATAACTTGCGGGATTTCCCTTGGCGGCGCACCACCGACCCGTATTCCATCTTTGTTGCTGAATTCTTACTGCAAAAAACCGGAGCCTTAACAGCCAGTCCCGTTTACGAAACTTTTATCTCTTGCTATCCTACCTTGGAGATTCTAGCCGTAGCGCCAGTTAAAGATGTTGCTTGCCTGTTGCAACCTTTGGGTTTGCACTTTCGAGCTCAAAGGCTTTGCGAATCGGTGCAGATAATCGTCGAACGGTACTCTGGTAAAATCCCGGAATCAGAAGCCGAATTACTCAAACTCCCCGGAGTTGGCTTGTACACGGCGCGTTCCATCTGTGCCAATGCTTTTGGACAGCCAAAAGCCGTCCTCGATACCAACGTCGCTCGCATTTTCGAGCGCTTTTTCGGTTTGCTTGGCAACCGAGTTAAATCGCGCTGTCAACTGCTCTGGAAGGCAGCAGAACAAGTCGCCCCCGATACAGAGGTGGGAAAGTGGAACTTGACGCTATTGGATTTCGGAGCGGCTGTTTGCACGGCTAAAAAGCCACGTTGTGGAGATTGTCCGCTGCGCGATCGCTGCCAAGCTGTTGTAGATTTAAACTACGATCCAAGCATTAGCCTTGTTTTTGATTTTTCGTCTCAATTTAATAATTAATTCTCCTTCATTTAAGAGCAAACTGTTATTTACCTAAATGAATCTATCCCTCTTCTGTCACTCTAGCGCTTTCTTGTCAGTTTCGGCATAAAATAATCTGAGATGGTTATAGCATAAGACTTTTAGCAAAAATATTGATTTCAGGCATTCTGTTAGAAAATAAATGCTCAAACCCTTAATCTATAAGTTGGTCAAAATATTTTTCCCCAACAAAAAACGCCCTCAGGAATGAGAGCGTTTCTTGTTATCTCCAGCTAAGAATTAGCCATTGATAGCAGGAGCAACCAAAGCAACTGGAGTAGACTCACCAGCAGCTAAATCCAGAGGGAAGTTGTGAGCATTACGCTCGTGCATTACTTCCATACCCAAATTAGCGCGGTTGATCACATCAGCCCAAGTATTGACAA